>JBHHVO010000252.1:0-5123 GCA_046754365.1 Phycisphaerae bacterium
GTCAGTTGGCAGTTGGCAGTTGGCAGTTGGCAGTTGGCAGTGGGCAGTTGGCAGTTGGCAGTTGGCAGTTGGCAGTTCTCGGTCGTCGGTGGTCGGGCGCTTTGTGGGGCGGTGCCGCGGTGGAACCTTGTGGTACACGCCGACGGGACATCCCTACTGCACCATGCCTTTCGTGAGCCGCATGAACGCGGTCTCGAGGTTGACCTCCTCTTCCTTGATTTCGCGAATCTTGAACTTGTTGTCGAGCAGCACCCGCGCGAGGGCGCTGAAGTCGTGGGTCTGGCGCTCGATCTCAACGACGAGCATGCCGTCGTGCTGATCGACGCTCTTGACGCCCTTGGTCCGCTGCAGGAGCAGCGCGGCCAGGTCCTGCTGTTCGACGACACGGACGGTGACGCGCGAGCCGGTCCGGGCGCGCTGAATAATCTCGTTGATCGACCCGTGAAACAGGAGCTTGCCCTGTTCGATGATGCCGACGGTCGTGCAGAGCTCGGAGAGCTCGTGCAGGATGTGCGAGCTGATGATGATGGTCTTGCCCATCCGCCGGAGTTCCTTGAGCAGCTCGCGAATCTCGATCCGGGCCCGCGGGTCGAGTCCGCTGGCGGGCTCATCGAGCAGCAGGACCTTCGGGTCATGCAGCAACACACGCGCGATGCTGAGCCGTTGCTTCATGCCGCGCGAGAGCGAATCGACGAGGGCGTCGCGCTTGAACACGAGATCGGTGAGCTCGAGCACGTCGCCGACGACGCGGGTCCGCTGCTTGCCGGTGATGTTGTACGCGCTCGCGAAGAACTCGAGGTACTCCTGCACGACCATGTCGTCGTACGCGCCGAAGAAGTCCGGGACATAGCCGATGAGCGGGCGGATCTTGCGGGATTCATAGCCGACGACGTGGCCGCAGACCCGCGCCTCGCCCCACGTCGGGCGCAGCAGTGTGGCCAGGATGCGAATCGTCGTCGTCTTGCCCGCCCCGTTCGGCCCGATGTACCCGAAACACTCGCCTTCCTCGATGTTCAGATGAAGGTTGTTCAGGGCGACCAGTTTGCCGTATCGCTTGGTCAGGTTGATGGTCTGGATCATCATCGCGTCGTGCTACCCCGGTCGGCGTCGGGGCGACCTGCGCGTGCCGCAACACGCACCGACCCGTCGCGAACCCGCTCTACGCGGCGCCGGCGCACACCTCGCAAAGCGCCTCGCCGCACAGCGCAAAGTCGGGACAAGCCGGTACCGCAGGCGTCTTCCCTGCGTCGTCATCGTCGTTCCTGCAGGCTGGGAGCCTGCACTACAAATCACGTTGCGCTCTAGTGCCAGCATGCCGTTCAAGATGTCGGTGGGACCGAGTTTCCCGTCGGTGGAACGCCGCTCGTGCGCCGGCAACGACCGACTGGAAAGTCGGTCCCACAATAATCTGTTTTTCCACGTCGGTTCCACATTAATCTGTTTTTCCAAGTCGGTCCCACAATAGTCTGTTCTTCCAGGTCGGTCCCACAATAGCGTGTTTTTCCAAGTCGTGCCCACAATACCCTGTGTTCCACGTCGGTCCGACAAATATCCTGTCTTTCAACGGGCCGCTAGGGCTCGTACGGTCCCTTTTCGTCGTCACCCCTGTCGCGCCGCCCACGCTCGTCCGGGTCGCGGGCGGGTGTGTCGTCGACGCTCGCCACGGGAATCCGAACCCGGTAGAACGTCCAGGCGCGACCCGGATCGGGGGTCAATGTGTCGTACGCGTCGCCGCCGGGCTTTCGGACCGCGAGCCGCACGGGACCGGCGTCATCCGCCCAGCCGAGCAGGTAGACGCTGTCGCGTCCGAGTTGTTCGCGCAGGTCGAGTTGCCTGAGGCGATCGCGTGACCAGGTGCGCAGGCCACGCATAAATGCGGCGGTGCGCGCGCCCTTTGTCGGATCGAAATCACCGACGGTCGACAGGAGCAGCAGCGCGTTCTGCTCCTGCCCCATCGTGTAGGCCGCGCCGGCCTCCGACGCGTACGCATACGCGGAGAGCCCGCGGAACGGCTCGCTCCAACGCCCCTGCTGGGCGGCTAGCGTATTGCGTTGCATGGTCTTGTAGACCGGCTCGGCCGGGCTCGTTGGATAGCACCGGGGCGCGAGCATGACCTTGCGTCCGTCGGCTGGTAGCGTGCCGATCGGGTACGCATAAATCCTGTCGCCGCGGACGCCGTCAAACGCCCACCTGCCGCTCGGGTTGGCCAGGTCATAGAGCGGGTGGATGAGGTAACAATCCCTGAGCGGGACACCGAGGTCATTGATGACATAGCTGTCGGCGGTGACGCGCCAGTCCATCGCGCCGCCACTATGTCGCTTCACGCGGACGTGGCCGCGAACCCGGCCGAGGCCCGCAAGCGGCCCCTCCCATCTCCCCTCGAGGCGTTTCAGCGTACCGCGGACGCGGACGCCCTCGACGACGGCGGTCGCCGGTCTGATGCGGTAACTCACCGGATCGACGAATCCACGCTGCTGCTGGGCCGGGTCGTTCGCAACGGGCAGGGGCCTGAGAAAACACCGCGTCGCGCCGGGTGTCGTGTCGCTGAGGTAGTTCGATGGGAGCCACATATCGAGCACGGCGACCCTGGGTGTGCGGAGTCCGAAGAAGACGGTGCCGCGGGCGTAGGTGTCGTCGGCGTCGACGTCGATGATGGACATCTGATGCACGTGGTACCCGACGCCCTTGATCGACACGACGGCGAGGGCGCTCAGGACACTCGCCGCGCCCGCGATGAGCGCGAACACGCTCCAGCTATGCTTGAGCCAGACCTTGGCCCGCAGGACACTCCACGATCCGAACGTCGCCACGAAGACATACAACCCACTAAACAGCACCGCCACGAGGACATATACGCCGCCCTTCGCCGCAAACGACACGGCGCCGACGACGCGATCGAACAAGGACACGGCCTCGAGCGCCACATCGTCGCGCGTCGCGCGGTCGCTGAGGGAGAGCACGGTGCGAAAGAACGGCCTGGCGCTCCCGGATTCGCTGAACAGGTCCTTCAACGTCACGGCGGAGAACACGACGTGGCCTCGACCGACCCGGCGGCGCGCGATGATGAGGGCGCCGGACGCGTCCTCGCGCAAGACCTCCCGGCCATCCGGCCGGAGCGTGCACTGCACGACGGGGATCGGCCGGAGGTAGGCGGCGTTGTCCTCGTCGCCGAGCATGCTGCGGCGCAGCGTGGGCAACGCGGCGATCGCGCGGACATCGCCGACCGCAACGGGCAGGATGTCGGCGAGTTGTTGCGTCTGGGCGATTTCGGCGGCCGACCGCGACGCGGCGAGCACGAGTCGTCCGCCGTGCCGGACCCATTCGACCAGGGCGTCGAGCTGCGCGGCCGTAAGCACCGACGGGCGCGCGTCATCCCAGATCATGGCGTCGACCATGTCGAGCCCGATCCAGAGCCCCGGCAGGTCGCGCGGCGCGATGTGGCCTACGTGGATCTCCCGGTGAAACGGATTGATCGCCAGGCCCTCGGTCTGTTCGACTAGGTCGCGTTCGCGTCCGAGCGTTTCATCGGAAATCGAGAGGATCAAGATCGCGTCGTCGGTGATGACGTTCGGCCGCGCGGCCGGTGTGGCGGCCCGCGTCAAGACGCCGTTCGAGACGACCTCGACCATCTCGCGGTCGTCGTCGATGAGTTCGACGGCGAAACGCGCGCCGCGTTTCGGATTCGCCGGGACGTAGAGGTAGCGCGTGAGCTCGCCACCGGTTTCGGATGACAGGTGGACTTCGGCGCTGTCGTAGCAGCGGTCGCCGTCGTTGTCCTCCTGGGCGACACGGAGCGTGCCGTGGAACGCGTCCTGATTCACCAGGGCGAGGCGGACGACGATCGGGGTCCATGCGCCGGTCCGGACGACATGCCCCATGCGGAGCGTCGGGTAGCCGACCCGTGCGACCTGAACGGTGACGCCCGCGCGGGCGCCGACCGCGACGGCGGCGAACGCCACGATCCCGACACACACCGGCGATGCTCCGGTGCAGCGGTTCGCGATGGGACGACGTTGGGCCATGGATGCGATCCGGATTGACCGGCACGGGTGCTCGACACGTGCGCGCCATGGGCGCGGGGGCCGCCCACACCGGCACCGCCGACGCATGACGGGACCCCCACGTCAGCGACACCGCAATTCTACGCGTCGCGTCGCGTCGGAACAACCCGCGGCGCATGCGTGCGACTTGTTACAACACGGCCGGGACGGGTCGACACATGCCGCGCACGGCGAGGCGACGGGTCGACAACGATAGGTACGTGTCCCGTGGGACGGATGCCGTCGCGGCGTGCCCGACGTGATTCGGACGTTGCGACATGGTATAATGATAGTGTGCGGCTTTCGTATTGTGCCGCGGGTTGGGGGCGTCGCCGTCTGCGCGGTGGCGGGATTTCGGGGAGCGATCCAAGATGTGGCATCGACCGAACAGGTTACATCGACCGGTGACGTGCGTGCGCTGTGCCGTGGTGGTCGCGATCGGCGTTACGACGTTTGGCGCCGCTGCGCAGGCGGCGCGTCGGGAGCGCAGCGTATCCGGCAGTGCGGTCGTGGGTCAGGTGCCGGCGCCGCCGGCGGCCAAGACGCATCCGGCAGACCCGCCGCGCGCGTCGCAGCCACAAGCCGAGCCGTCGCCGGCTGCATCGGCCGATGCCCGGCGTCCGGCGGGCGACGCCGAAGCGGTGCCGACGGCGGTCGCGATCGAGGTGGGCGGCGGGTGTATCACCGCTGGCGGACGAGGGTTGGACCGCGGTGAAACTCAACGACCGGCTTGGTCCGGGCACACGGGTGCGGACGGGGCTGCGGTCGCACGTCAACCTCAAGTTCGGGGACACGACCACGGTGAGCATCCGGCGCGCGACGTACGCGTCGATCGACGCCTTCTACCGCGCAGCGACGCAGGAGACCGTGCGGATCGGTCTCGGGTATGGGACGGTCCGTGGCGGGTCGACCGAGGGTGCGATCCGGAGCGCGGTGACGGTCGACTCGCCGGCGGCGACGCTCGTGAAGCGTGGTACGGATGGGTGGCAGATGTTCGTCGAGGGCGGGACGGGTCGGTTCAACATCTCGCTCGCGCGCCACGGGATGGTCGAGGCAATCCGGAAGCTCGGCGCGGGGCGTGGG
>JBHHVO010000253.1:0-5110 GCA_046754365.1 Phycisphaerae bacterium
GGATCGTCCGCTGCCGGCCGGGGGACGTCCGCTGGGGGCGGCGGATCGTCCGCTGGGGGCGGCGGATCGTCCGCTGAGGGCAGCGGATCGTCCGCTGCCGGCGGTAGGCCGTCGGTTGGGGTCGCCAGGCCGGTATTTATGGGACGTTGTGCGTGAGGCGTCGCGGCGTCACGCGCGGGCGAACGCGATCACGCGTTCCTGGCCCACGACCGTGTCGCGGAGCGTCCGCCGGTGCGTCCAGCCGCCCGCGGCGTCGAACACCCGGACCACCGCCGCCGCCTGGCCGTCGCCGACCTCGACGAACACCGCGCCGCCCGCCGAGAGCACGGCCCCGGCCCGATCCGCGAGCATCCGAAACATCCCGAGGCCGTCGCCGCCGTCCGTGAGCGCTGCGTGCGGCTCGTACGCCCGAACCGTCTCGTCGAGTCCCGCCACGTCCGCGAGCGGTACGTACGGCGGGTTCGACATGACCACCGCGAACCCGCCGTCCGGGACGACGTCGGGCGGCGCGAACGGACCGTCCCCGACCGACGCGTTGGGCGGCGGCGCGCCATCAAGACGTGCCACGCGGTCAGGCGGGACCGACCCGCCTGGGGGCGGGGGCCCACCGGCGTGCGCCAACGTGAGCCGATCCGCGACGCCGTGGCGCTCCGCGTTGCCGCGGGCGACGTCGAGCGCCGCCGGCGCGATGTCCGTCGCGACGACCCGCGCCCGCGGGACCCGCGACAACACCGCGACGGCCATGCACCCGCTCCCCGTGCCGACGTCGAGCACGTGCACGACGTCCCCGGCGCGTCCGTCGCACTCATCGATCACGGCCGCGACGAGCGTCTCCGTCTCGGGCCGCGGGATGAGCACCGCGGGCGTCACCGCGATGTCCAGCGAATAGAACTCCTTGTGCCCGACGAGATACGCGATCGGCTCGTGGTCCGCCGCGCGACGCACGACATCGCGGAACCGGGCGAGCCGGTCGCCGTCGAGCACGCGTTCGAAGTGGGTGTAGAGCTCGATCCGCCGGCACCCGGCCGCGTGCGCCAGCAGAACTTCGGCCGAAAGCCGCGCGTCCGCGATCCCGGAACGCGCGAGGTAGTCCGTCGTCCAGGTCAAGAGCCGCGTGATGGTCCAGTCGCTCGTCTCGCCCACGGCCGTCACGCCAGCACCGACGCGAGCGCCGCCCGGGCTTGATCCCTCGGTACGTCGTCCCGGATCGCCGGCCGGCCGATCCCGTCCAGGACCACGAACCGGAGCCGCCCGCGGGCCTTCTTCTTGTCGTGTGTCATCGTCGCCCAAACATCATCCACCTCGAGCGGCGCCGCGACCGCCGTCGGGAGTCCGAACGCCGCGATGAGCCGCGCCACGCGGTCGACCACGTCCGCATCGAGCAGCCCGAGCGCCGCGGACAGCCGGCACGCCGCGACCATGCCGATCGCGACGCATTCCCCGTGCCGCAGGGCGTACCCGGCGCGTGCCTCGATCGCGTGGCCGAACGTATGGCCGAAGTTGAGCACCGCGCGCCGGCCGAGCCGCTCGTACGGGTCCTCGGCGACGACCTCCGCCTTGAACCGGATGTTCCGGACGACAAGCTCGGTGAGCGTGTCCGCGTCGAGCCCGAGGATCGCGTCGACCCGGGCCTCGTGCCATGCGACAAACGACGCCGACGAGAGGATCGCGTGTTTCATCGACTCCGCCAGGCCGGCCCGCACGTCGCGCGCCGAGAGCGTTGCGAAGCACGCGGGATCGACCACGACGAGCACGGCCGGATGGAACGCGCCGACGAGGTTCTTCCCGGCCGGAAGGTTCACCGCGGTCTTGCCGCCAATCGACGCGTCGATCGCCGCCTCCACCGTCGTCGGACAAATCGCGAGCGCGACGCCGCGCATCCACGTCGCGGCGACGTACCCCGCCAGGTCGCTCACAACACCGCCGCCGAGCGCGAGCACCACACCGTCCCGCCCGACACCCCGATCACACAACACCTGGTACAGCGTCGCCGCCTGCGCGAGGCACTTCGACGGCTCGCCCGCCGGCATCGACCACACGCTCGCCGCGAGCCCGGCGTCCGCGAGCGACCGCGTCACCGTATCGCCGTACCGCGGACCGACGTGGTCATCGGTCACCACGAGCACGTGCCCGCCGGCGGCACTTCCGCGCAGGTGCTCGCCAATCCCCGACAACGCGCCGGGCCCGACGCGAACATCCGTCGCCGCAGCGCCGATTTGACACGTAAGCGCCTCCATCGCGCCCATGGTACCACACCCGGCGCCACTGCGGGCGGCGCCGCGCTCGATCGCCGCTGCCGCCCCGCACGGCCCGCCGACCGCGGCGCGGGCCGCTGACACTTTCCGACGCACTCTCCATGGGCGCGGGTCGTATAATCGTTGACGGCCGCGGTGCTCGGCGGCCAAGCCTGATTATGACGATCCCGCTAGGACGACATAGCGTTCGCCGGCCGAACACACCACGTCGCCAGGCGTCCACGACGACCGATTGTAGCGTGTGTAGCTTTTATTCCGCATTGACGAGTTTGTGAAAGACCGATACAATCCCACTATGCCGAACAGGACGTTAGACAAGCCGAAACGCATCACGAGACCGAAGACCGGGCCACGACCGGTCCGGACATTTCGATCTGCAGTTAACTATTTGAATTCGTTGACGAACTACGAGCGCGCCACGCGCGCCCGTTATACCTCAAGCAATTTCGGTCTGGCCCGGATGAATCGCTTGCTCGCGGCGTTGGGGCATCCGCAACGGCGGTACAAATCGGTCCACATCGCCGGCACGAAGGGCAAGGGTAGTGTCGCGACCATGCTCGCATCCATGCTGCGTCCGTGTGGGCTCAAAGTCGGGCTGTACACGTCGCCGCATATCCTGAGCATCCGCGAACGCATCATCGTCAACGGCGACCGGATTTCCGAGGCCGCGTTCGCGCGGGCGGTCGCGGCGGTAGCGGGCATAGCGGTCCGGGCGCGCGTCCCTGAGCCGACGTATTTCGAGGTCCTGACCGCGGCGGCGTTCCTCTTCTTCGCGGAGAAGCGCATCGACATCGCGGTCGTCGAGACGGGGTTGGGTGGCCGGCTCGACTCGACGAATGTGCTTCGGCCCGAGGTCGTGGGGATCACGAGCATCAGCTACGACCACGTGTCCCAGCTTGGTCCGTCGCTCACGTCGATCGCAAAAGAAAAGGCAGGGGTTTTCAAAAACCGTGTGCCGATTGTCTGTGCTCCGCAGCGTGAGAGTGTGAAACAGACGCTGCGCGACGCCGCGGAGGCGGTGAACGCGCCGCTGCGGTTTGCCGACGAGAACGTGGATTTCAGCTACCGGTTTGAGTTCTCCCGTACGGCTGGTCGGCACGCTCGGATTTGCCTTACGACGCCCGAGAGTCGGTTCGAGCACCTTCACGTTCCGCTGCTTGGTGCGCACCAGGCGACGAACTGCGCGGTGGCACTGAACATCCTCGACGTGCTGAAGTCACGTGGGTTTCCGATTGACGACCAGAAGGCCATGACGGGGCTGGAGGACATCCAGCTCGCGGGCCGTATGGAGATGATCTGCGAGCGCCCGCGGATCCTCGTGGACGGCGCCCACAACGCCGCGAGCGTTGAGGCGGTGATGCGGGCGATCGGACAGAACATCCCGTACGACTCGATGGTGGTGATCTTTGCGTGTCAGAAGGATAAGGACATCACCGGCATGATCCGCCAGGTGCAGCTCGGTGCCGATAAGTGCATCTTTACATGGACGGGGTCGCCACGCTCCGCGGATCCTGTGGAGCTCGGCGCCGAGTACACCGAACAATCGGGGCGTACGGCGCAAGTCGCCGACAGCCTCGAAGATGCCATGCAGATCGCGCTGAGCGCGGTCACGCGCGAGGATCTGATCTGCATTACGGGCTCCTTCTATATCGTGGGTGAGGCCAAGCGCCGGTATACCCGCACAACGAACAACCAGTAGGTATCGTGTCGATAAGGGTAGGGTGACAGCGGACCGGCCCGGCGGTTGTGTTCGGCCCGTGGGATGGTGATCCGTGCGCGTGGGAGAACAGCGGTGAATCGGTTCGGCCACGAGGCGTCACGCGCGACATATCGCGACCATCAGGTTCTGCTGGGGGATCCTGTGGACTGGCCCGACGGCACGAAGCTCATGGTCGTACCGGTCCTTACGGAAGCGGACGCGGCCGTCTCGCTGGATGGACATGTTTTGATCGCCGGGTTCGGCCTGGCGGGTCGGTATGTGGCCGATTTGCTGGAGAGCGTCAATATCGAGTATGTCGTGATTGAGCGGAACCCCGTGACCGTGGAGACGCAGCGTGCGCTGGGCCGCCGGATCGTCCAAGGGGATGTCACGGAGTCGGAAACGCTCGCGGCGGCCAGCCTGCACGAGGCCGCCATCCTCGCGCTTACGATTCCCGACGATGAGGCGGTGCTCGCGGCCACGACGCTCGCGCGCCGCCTCCGCCCGGACATCTACATCATTGCCCGGACCAACTACTCGTCGAAAGGCATGCGCGCGTCGCAACTCGGCGCCGACGATGTGGTCAAGGCCGAGCATGCGGTTGCGCTTCACTTCTATGAATGCCTGAGCCGGCGCATCCGCAGCCGGACAGCGCGTTGACGCCGTTACCGTGCTGTGTGCTGACACATGTAGCGTTGCGCGTTCGCTCCGCCAACGCCCATACGCTTGCACGTGACACTGACCCGGCGACGCGGCCGAACCGCCCGTGGGCGTGTCATGTCACAGCGCTACTCATCGCCGGACGCCGCGGCGATTCGGATGGCAACGTCGTTACGCGGGGCCACGACAACGCAGCCGACCGTTGCCCGGCCCAGCGGGCGTCGCCGATGATTCACATGTTCCCAAGCGCCTCATCGGCGCGGGCCGCACGCTACGACGCCGGCATCCGGCGCCGGTACGGCAACGGTCCACACGGCTCCTTGGATTGGGCGACGCGGCCACCGTCGTTTTTGCCATACCTGGCCGCACGGGGCGCCGGCGAGCGAGTTTCCCGGTTGCGTGGGGCCGCTTGGCATACGCCTACGTTGCCATGACATACATACATACTACTCCGACACCGATCATCTGAACACAGATGAATCGGCTCACGCCGCTG
>JBHHVO010000254.1:0-5074 GCA_046754365.1 Phycisphaerae bacterium
AACCGCGCCCGTAAGGAAGCGGCCGGAAGCGAAACCCACACGAACAGGCGTGAAGTTACACTAGACACGTGCCCGGCAAGATGCCGGCGCCACACCCACGGTTTGGACTCTTTCAACGCGCCGCTAGAGTTTCGCGTGCGTACCGTCGCACCACGGCAGGGTGCCGCTCTGGTGGCATTGGCAGATCGCCTTCTTTCCCGCCGCGTCGACGTCGCAGACGATCGGCGATACGCCGGTCTGCAACCGGTTGTGCGTGCCGTCACAATACGGCAACCGCTCCGAATGACCGCATTGGCAGTATGCCTTCTTACCCGCCGTTTCATCGACCACCATCGGCCGTGTGCCATGTATGGCGTCCGTCATAACAACTCCTTGCGGCTTCGCGGGATCGGTGGGGTATCGCCGTCCCGTGACGGCGGCACATCCACGCCACGCCGTCGCTGGGTATCCGACCGCGGAGCAACCGGTCCCCAACGCGCACGGGCCGTCATAGCGCCTCGAGCCGTTTCACGAACTCCTCTACGACCCACGCCGGCGTCGACGCGCCCGCCGTCACGCCCGCGACCGCCTTGCCTGCCGCCATCGACGCGTCGAACTGATCCCACGTCTCGATGTGGTGCGTCGCACACCCGGTCCGCGCGCAGAGTCGCGCCAGCTCCCGCGTGTTCGCCGAGTGCAGGCCACCCAGCACGAACATCACGTCCACCTCCGCCGCCAGGGCCACCGCGGACTCCTGACGGTGGACGACCTCGAGGCAAAGCGTATTGACCACCTTCACCTCGCGAAACGGCCGAACCAGAATCTTCCGGATCACATCGGCCACATACTCGGGCGAATGCGTTGTCTGACCGATAATCCCGAGCCGCTCGTAGTACGGCAGCGCTTCATCCAGGTCCGTCGTCGCGTCGATGACCGTGACATCCGGCGCATACCCCACCACACCCTTCACCTCCGGGTGCTCCGCGTCGCCGATGAGCACCACGCGATACCCGTCCTCGTGAAGCCGCCGGACCGCGTCCTGCGCCTTCTTCACGAGCACGCACGTCGCGTCCACGATCGTCAACCCACGCCGCTTCGCGCGCTCATACGTCTCCGGCGGCGCGCCGTGCGACCGCAGCAGCAAAACCTGCGACGAATCGATCGCGTCCAGCGCCCCCGACTGGTCCAGCCCGGCGGCCTCCAGCCGACCCACCACCTCCTTGTTGTGGATCACAGGACCCAGCGCAACGACCCGGCCCGAACCGTGCCGCGACACCGCCGCCTCGGCCGCCTCGACAGCGTCCTCCACGCCGAAGCAGAACCCGCGAACCGCCGCCAGCTTTACACGCATGCCATTACCATCCACCGGGCCACGCGGCCATCATACCGAAACCCCCGCGATTGGGTAGCCGCACCCCCCGCGCCGCACCGGCGCCGAAACACACCGATCATCTGGACACGCACGCACCCGGCGGGTATGCTACGGACCGCGGTGGCCGGCGTGTGATCCACCGCGAGCGTGGACCCACCGGCCTGGTCAGAACGGCCCAGCACGACAACACTTGGGAAACACGATCATGCCACAGAACGTCATTTCCGGTCTTGAAGGCGTGCCGATCGCCGAATCGGCGATCAGCCGAGTCGACGGTGAGGCCGGCAGGCTCGAGTATCGCGGCATCAGCGTCGAGCAGCTCGCGGAGCACAGTACGTTCGAAGAAACGTCGTGGCTCCTCTTGTACGGGGCGCTCCCGACGATGGACGAGTTCGAGGCATTCAAGAACGACCTGGCCGCGCACCGACACCTCAAATACCGCATCGTGGACCTGATCAAGTGCCTCCCCGAGACGGGGCATCCTATGGACGCGCTGCAGGCGGTCGCCGCCGCGATCGGCATGTTCTACACCGAGCGCCACGGCATGGACGAGCCCGCGCGCCGCCTGGCGTGCCTGCGGCTGATCGCCAAGCTCCCCAGCGTCGTCGCCGCGTTTCAGCGACTCCGGCACGGCGACGAACACATCCCGCCGCGAGCCGACCTCTCACACGCCGGCAACTTCCTCTACATGATGACCGGGCGCAAGCCCGACACCGTGCAGGAGCGCATCCTCGACGTGAGCCTCATCCTCCACGCCGACCACACCATGAACGCGTCGACGTTCGCCGGGCGCGTCGTCGGCTCCACACTCGCCGACCCGTACTGCGTCGTCAGCTCCGCGCTCGGGGCGCTCTCGGGACCGCTCCACGGCGGCGCGAACGAAGACGTCATGGCCATGCTCGAAGACATCGGCGCACCCGATCGCGCGAGACCGCACGTCGAGCGGATGATCGCGGAAAAGCAGAAGATCCCCGGTTTCGGCCATCGCGTCTACAAGGCCATGGACCCACGCGCCAAGGTCCTCAAGACCTACGCCGAGCAGCTCGCCGAAACCAGCGGCAGCCCGATGTACCACATCGCCGCCGAGGTCGAGACCGTCGTCACGGAACACTATGGCGACAAGGGCATCTGGCCCAACGTCGACTTCTACTCCGGCATCGTCTACAGCGAGCTCGGCATCCCCCGCGACTGCTTCACGCCGGTGTTCGCCGTATCACGCGTCTCCGGCTGGCTCGCGCACTGGCTCGAACAGCTCGAAGGCAACCGCATCTTCCGCCCGACACAGAAGTTCGTCGGCAAGACGGACCAGCAGTACGTCGCGATGATGATGCGCTGACCCAACGGCGAAACCCCCGACCAACCGTCCGCCCAAGCCCATGCGCCCCCGGCCCGTACCGTACGGACCCGTGCGGCACCGCCCGTGTGGCGCCTCCTGTGTGGCACCGGTTTCCACCCGGTGCATGGGGTACCGGCTTCCAAACGGCGCGTTTCATCGCATGTCCTCGCCGCGACGATCGTCGGGACCGCCGCCGGTCACGCCGGATCGGTCGCGACACACCCGAATCGATCCGTGATCCGAGCCCGACCCGTCGAATGACGTGTGGCGGTGCATTAGTCCGGTAGCGTGATGCCGTAGCCGCACCCCCCAAACTCGCATGCCCAGAAGAGGTCGATGGTTCGCAGGATGTCGTTGGCGTTGACGATGCCGCTTCGGTCGATGTCGGTTTGATAGTCGGCCAGCGGGTCGATCGCGCCGTTGAGGTGGTCGATGAGCGCGAGGACGTCGTTCGCGTCGCTGGTGCGGTCGTTGTCCACGTCCGCCGGCAGGTAGCCGATGCGCGTGCTCGTATCGCTGGGGACGTGCGTGATCGTCGTCCAATGGAGCAGCGGTATGATCATGTCGAACTCGAGCGTCGCGGTGGCGCCGTCGGTCTTCACCGAGACGAGCTGCGGCGGCGTCGTGTCGTCGGGATTCACCGTGATCGCGAAGTCGCCGGGCATGACGCCGCCGGCGTCGCCGTCGAACGTAAGCGTCACGGCGCTCCAACCCGCGGGTTTGCTACCGTCCGGCGCTGACGGCTGCCGCGCGTCGATCGCGCCGTCCGGCGGGTCGCTCGCGATGATGGATATGGTTGTGCACTCATCGGGCACGCCGTCGCCGTCGGCGTCGTCGCTCGTGCCGTCCGCGATGTCGCAAAGATCGAGCGTGTCGTTGACGTTGCAATCGCCAAGCCCACCGAACACGTACGCCGAGCCGGAGGCGGTGGCGTTGTCCTCATCCCAGATGGCCCCGACGACCGCAACGTCCCCGGCAACCGCGACGGACACACCGAAGCGGGCCTGTGTGGCGCCGTCGTGCGGCAGGAGCTTGGCCTCCTGGACCCACGCCGTGCCCGTATCGCGGAACACGTACGCCGAGCCCGAGTTCACGCCGTTGTCGTCATCCAGATTTGCCCCAATGACCGCAACATGACCGGAGACGGAGACCGACACACCGAACTGGTCACTCGGCGCGGCGTCGCCCGGCAGGAGCTCGGCCTCCTGGACCCATGCGGTACCGTTCCGCCGGAACACATACGCCGACCCGGAACTATCGCCGTTGCCGTCAGCCCAATGCGCCCCGATGACCGCGACGTTGCCGGAGACGGAAACGGCTATGCCGAACCGGTCCTGCGCGGCGCCGTCGTCGGGCAGGAGCTTGGCGTCCTGGACCCACGCCGTGCCCTTATGGCGGAACACGTACGCCGAACCGGAGAAGAAGCCGTTGTCGTCATCCCATTGCGCCCCGATCACCGCGATGTCGCCTTCGACGGACACCGAAGAACCGAAGCGGGCGAGGAATGCACCATCGTCGGGCAGGAGCTTGGCGTCCTGGACCCACGCGGTACCGGTACGGCGGAACACGTACGCCGAACCGGAAAGGCTGTCGTTGTCATCGTCCCCCCAGGCCCCGATCACCGCGACGTCCCCGGAGACGGATACGGACTGGCCGAACGCATCGTCCGAGGCGCCGTCGTCGGCAACGAGCTTGGCCTCCTGGACCCACGCGGTGCCGTTGTACCGGAACACGTACGCCGACCCGGACCAGGCCGCGCCGACGGTATCCCGGTCAGCCCCGATGACCGCGACGTCCCCGGAGACGGAAACAGACCAACCGAACCTGGCGTACGGTGCGCCGTCATCGGGCGAGAGCTTGGCCTCCTGGACCCACGCGGCGCCCGTGTTGCGGAATACATACGCGGAACCGGATTCATCGCCGTTATCGCCGTCCTGGGGCGCCCCGATAACGGCGACGCCGCCGGAGACGGAGACAGCCAGACCGAACTCGTCGCCCCAGTCGCCGTCGTCGGGGAGGAGTTTGGCCGTCTCCGTCGCGACGCATTGCGCCGGCGCGGGGTGCGCGCCGCCCGCCAGAGCCGCCGTTGCCACGATCCAGATACCGATACGTGTGTGTCGAGCAGACATGGCTCATCGCCCTTGGCCCCGACGCCGGGAGGCTTGCATGTGTCGTACCCCGGAGCTTGCATGCGGGGTGCCCCCCGATAACGCAGGATTATACACCGTGTGCGGCGCGTCGCCAAACGCCGGGACGCCGCGCGCCACGCTTCCACGAGGCGGGTTGGGGGGGGGCAGGTGTCGAGGGGGTGGCATGCCCAAGCCGAAGGCGCGGGCATGGACGCTTGGGACGCAAGCCGGCATGGCCGCGCTGCGCTTGACCCTGGC
>JBHHVO010000255.1:0-5024 GCA_046754365.1 Phycisphaerae bacterium
ACACCCGGCGTAGACACGCTCCTCGACTTCGCGGGCAAACACCACTGGCGGGCCGGCCACGGACAGCCCGGTCGCGGCAAGAAGCAGTACGGCCGAAACGGCCGACACGTCACCCTGCGCCTGCCGCGAGGCACGCTCATCTACGACCGCGACACGGGTGTGCTCCTCACCGATCTCGCCGCGTACGGCCGGCGCGTCACGCTCGCCCGCGGCGGCAAGGGCGGCCGCGGCAACACCGCGTTCATCTCCCCGGTGAATCAGACCCCCCGCGAGGCCGAACCCGGCATGCCGGGTGAGCAACGTTGGCTGCGCCTCGAGCTCAAGCTCATCGCCGACGTCGGCATCGTCGGACTCCCGAATGCCGGCAAGAGCACACTCCTCTCACGACTCTCCAAGGCGAGACCCAAGATCGCCGACTATCCGTTCACCACACTCGAGCCGCAGCTCGGCATCGTCGAACTCTCCGATCAGCGGCGGTTCGTCCTCGCAGACCTCCCGGGCCTCATCCAAGGCGCCCACGCGGGCGCCGGCCTCGGCGACGCGTTTCTCAAACACATCGAGCGAACCCAGACGATCTTGCACGTCGTCGATTGTGGCGGCGGCGACACCAAAACCTCGCCGGCGACGGCATACCACGCGATTCGCACCGAACTCACCAAGTACAGCGAATCCCTCGCCGACAAGCCGGAACTCGTCGTCGGCACCAAGATCGACTTGACGGATGGGCGCCAAGCCGCGAAACAACTCGCGTCCGCGATCGGACGCGATGTCATGCCCGTCAGCGCCGTCACCGGCCACGGGCTCAACGCCATGACCGAGGCACTCTGGCCCATCGTCGCCAAAGCCAAGGTCGAGGCGCCGAATGCGACCGCGCTGCCGACGCCGCCGCACAAGAGGACAACATGATCGCGCAAAACGCACGGACCGTGTCGAACCGCGCCATCGCCGTCATCGACATCGGCAACACATCCATCGCGCTCGGCCGCTGGGATGCCGGCCGCGTCGCCGACCGCGCCGCCGTGCCGACAACCGACGGCGCGGCGTTCGACGTTGGGTATGCCGAGCTAAGCGCCACGTTCCGTCGCGGCCGGCCGGCCGCCGTCGCCGTCGCGTCCGTCGTGCCCGCGGCGCTCGCGCACGTCCGCGCCGTCGTCAACGACGCACTCGACAAGGACCCACTCGTCGTCGGAGACCGCCTGCCGCTGCCCATGGACGTCGGTGTCACCGATCCCAAGGCGATCGGCACGGACCGCGTCTGCGCCGCAGCCGCGGCGTACGACCAGCTTCAGGGCGCCTGCGCCGTGGTGGACATCGGTACGGCCGTCACGCTTGATATCGTCGACGACGACGGCACGCTGCTCGGCGGCGCGATCCTGCCGGGCCTGCGGCTGCAGCTCCGCGCGCTGCACGAGCACACCGCGCAATTGCCCGACGTGCCGCCCGACATGCCGCAACACCCCTACGGCCGCAACACCCGCGAGGCGATACAGGCCGGTGTGTGCGGTGGCCTGGTCGGGACGATACGCGGCCTGGTCGAGGCCTACGCGTCGCGGTTGAACAAGTGGCCGCACGTCGTTGCGACGGGTGGCGACGTCGCGATGCTCCGGGAGCGCCTCGACTTTGTAGATTCCGTCGTGCCGGACCTGACACTCCTGGGCATCGGGCTCGCCTACGCACGATATCTCGGCGCCCAAGGCGCGTGACGATGACGCCGCGCGACCGGGTGATCCTGCTGACACCGCCGGGGACCGGGGCGCTCGCGGTCATGCGCGTGATCGGCCCCGACGCGGCGACCGTCGTGGACGCCGTGTTCCGCGCGGCGCGTGGCACGACCCTGTCGCGCACACCGCGCAACAGGTTGCGTTACGGGCGTCTCGTGGACGGAGACGAGACGATCGACGACGTCGTGGCGTCGGTCGAGCGGATCGGCACCGAGACCGCCGTCGACATCTGCCTGCACGGCGGCGTCCGCGTCGTCCAGCGCGCGCTCACGCTCATGGAGCGGGCCGGCGCGCGCGTAACGAACCCCCACGAGACAAGCACGCCCCCGACGACCACCGTTCCCAGCGCGCCCGCCGTTCCCACGACGACCGCTCCCGGTGCACCGGCCGCGCCCCCGACGACCGTTCCCGGTGCGCTCGCCGTTCCCCCGGCGCCGTCAGCGCCCGACGCGACCGCCGGCGGGCTCGCGATCGCAGGGCTCCGCTCGACCACCGCGGCGGTCTGGCCGGCGGACAATGCGATCGAGCGCGACGCGGTCGACGCGATGACGCACGCGGCCACGACGCGCGGTCTGCGGTTTCTGTCCTGCCAGCGGCGGACGCTGGTGGACGCCGTCGAGCGCGTCGCCGCGAGGTGCGACGACGATCCGGCCCGGGCCGCCGCGGAGCTCGACGCGATGCTGATGCACCACCGTACCGCACGCCGGCTCGTCCACGGCGCGACGGTGGCGATCGTGGGACCACCGAACACCGGCAAGTCCACGCTCTTCAACCGGCTGCTCGGCCGCACCGCGGCGATCGTCGCCGCGCACGCGGGCACGACGCGCGATTGGGTCACCGGCCGGATCGAGATCGACGGTGTGCCGATCACGCTGGTGGATACGGCGGGCGGCCGCGGGGACGCGGGCGCGCTGGAGGCCGAGGCGATCCGCGCCGGGCGTCGCATCGCGGCACGATGCGATTTGATCCTGGTCGTGCTCGACGGCGCGCGCGCGCTGCCGCCCCCGGGCGACGCGATAAAGAAGTGGCGCGCGGTACGGCCTCCGGACTCCGCCGGCGGGTCCCCGTCGCGGCACGACACGTCCGCCCGGGTTGCCGATACCGTCATGGTCATCAATAAGCGTGACCTGCCGGCGGCGTGGCATCGCGACGTCCTGCCGGCGCCGGAGGCGGCGCGGGCGGTCGAGCTCTCCGCGAAACGCGGGAGCGGGATGGACCGCGTTCGTGACGCCGTGTTGTCCGGGCTCGGGTTCGCCGGTTGGAACGACGAGGCGGCGTGCGTGTTTTCGGACCGCCAGATCGCCGTGTGTGCGATGCTCGTGAAGCAGCTCCGTGACGGCGGCCGCGACATGGCGGCGGCGATCCGGTCGGGGCTTATCGGGCGCGCGTCCACGTGACGGCGCCGGCCCGCGCGGCACCGGCCCGGTGTGTCGGCCGGCCGCGCGGCCCCGGCACGCGGGATCGGCCGGACGCCCGGCGCGGGGACGCCCGCCCGGTCGTGTCGCGGCGCGTAGTATCGGACCCGGCGGTCGAGACCGGTTGGGGGGCGCCGGTGGATCGTGGCTGGTGTTGATACCGGCGTAATCGGGACCTAGAGTGTGACGGAAGGCGTTCGGGTGGCGCTCCGGGCACCCCTGGGGCGTCAGACGGGCCCGTTCGTGGAAGCAAGCATGTCGATCACCGATGATTCGGAGCTCGCACGCATCGTTGTGGAGCGAAAACTCTGCTCGGCCAATGAGGTGGAACTCGTCCGGTCTGAACAGCAGGATCTCGCGGGGAAGGGGGACCCGGTGCGCCTGTGCGACCTGCTCATCCGGCGGGGGTATATGACCCGCTCGCAGTTCGCCCGGCTCAACAAGGCGATCGACGAGGATTCGATGTACCGCCCCGCGCAGCAGATCCCGGGGTATCAGATTCTCGGGAAGGTCGGGCAGGGTGCGATGGCGGTCGTGTTCAAGGCGAAGCAGCTGAGCCTCGACCGGATCGTGGCGATCAAGGTGTTGCCGAAACGACTCAGCGAGAACCAGGAATTCGTCGACCGGTTTTACCGCGAGGGTCGCGCGGCCGCGAGGCTCAATCACCCTCACATCGTCGCCGCGTACGATGTCGGTGAGGCCGGGGGGTATCACTATTTCGTCATGGAGTACATCGACGGTAAGACGGTGTACGACCTGCTGAGCGACGGTGTACCGATGGGCGAAGCCCGCGCGCTCGAGATCGTGCTGCAGTGCTCGCGTGCGCTGGAACACGCGCACACGCGCGGGCTCGTGCACCGGGACGTGAAACCCAAGAACGTGATGATCGCGAGCACGGGCGAGGTGAAGCTGGCGGACATGGGGCTTGCGCGGGAGATCGACGACTTCGAGACCGCGGCGGCGGAGGCGGGGCGCGCGTACGGGACGCCGTACTACATCAGCCCGGAGCAAATCCGGGGTGAGATCACGATCGACGCGCGGGCCGACATCTACGCGATGGGCGCGACGTTCTACCACATGGTGACGGGGAGGGTGCCGTTCGAGGGTTCGTCTCCGAGTGTCGTGATGCACAAGCATCTGAAGGAGCCGCTCGTCCCGCCGGACCACATCAACCACGCACTCTCGGCCGGGATCGGGGAAATCATCGAAGTGATGATGGCGAAATCGCCGAATGACCGCTATCCGACGGCCGCGGAGCTGATCGCGGACCTGACGGCGGTGTCGAACGGGGAGCCGCCGTTCCAGGCGCGGCAGAAATACGACCACCAACTCCTCGAGTCGCTGGGGACGGGCGGGGAGGTGGTGGACGCGGGCGGTCCGGCGGGCGCCCGCGAGGCGCCGGCGATCGACGGCGTGTCGTGGCACTGGGTGCTCGTGCTCGGGCTGCTGCTTGCGATGTCGCTGCTGTTCAACCTCGTGCAAGTCCTCGCGAAGTAGCACGGGTCCGGCGGTGCGGCCCGGCGCGGCCACGTGGGGCGTGGTCGGGTTGCGTGCGGGTTTGGCGCGCGTAGACTTGGAATTGCCGAACTTGGACGGCGATCGTGCCGATAACGGGGTCGCGTGGCATTGGTCCCATCGCCGCGACGCGTAGACATGCGGCATCACCAGCGAACTCAAGGAGTACCCATCGTGGTGACACACGGCGTTTCGCCCAGCAGCGTGGGGATCGATCGGCACGGCATCGTGGAGGCCGAGGCGGTGTACTGGAACCTTCCGGCGGCGGTGCTGGTGGAGCACGCGATCCAGCAGGGCGAGGGGACGCTGGCCGGGCCCGGCGCGCTGGTTTGCATGACGGGTGGGCACACCGGCCGGGCGCCGCACGACAAGT
>JBHHVO010000256.1:0-4993 GCA_046754365.1 Phycisphaerae bacterium
CCGATCCCCAATGATGACGTTACCGACGCTGTCACGCTGGCGAGCGCCGGCGGGTAGGTGTTTTGTGGGGCGCCGCGGGTGCATGCGGTCGGGCAACCGGACGGGTGGTCGCGGCGATTGCGAACCGCGGAACTCGTGCGACGAGGCGGCAGGGCGTGCCGGGTGCCCGGCCCACGAGCAATAACAGGAGATTGCGGTCATGGCTGAGCGTCCCGCCGGCGCGAGACCGGAGAGCGACATCTACACCGTGCTGGTGATTGCGGCGACGCTGATCGTGGCGGCGGCGACGGTGGTACTGTGCGTGCGAAGCCAGACGCTGTTCGATGCGTGGCACCCGTTTGTCGGCGGGGCTTAGGCGCGCTTGCTGGTCCGGACGGCGCGCAGGCACGGATAAGCGCGCGGGGGCGTTGATCAACAGCGGCCGGCATGGGCCGCGCCGCGGTTGGGAACGCATGTGCCGGTGCATCCCGCGGTCGTGGTGCGGCGTGAGCGCGCGTGCTCATCGCGCATGCATCGGCCCGTGGCTCGTCGGTGTCCCGTGCACGCCGAGCGATCCGGGTTTCAGACGGTCGCTACACGTCAGCTCGCACGAGGCGTCTACGACCGTACACAGGCTTTCGGCTCTCAGCCCCAACTTGGCGCGGCGTGGGGTTGGAGCCGTGTGTCGATGTAGCAGCAGCCGACGCCGAACGACGCGCCGGGCCCTCGTGGCGGGGATCTGGTCCTCGTGCCTGCGACTTGGCGAACAGACAGGGCGGGCGGCCATGAAGGGTCTCGGTACGCCCGCGCACCTCGAGCAGACGCTGTTGCCGGTGGTTGGAATGTGTTGAAGCGCGGCGTGCAAGCCTGTCCCGCGCGGTCCGGGTTCGGAAGCATCGTGGTGGGCATGGATCTTGGGACGTGCTCTGAGAGCGTGAATGCAAAGCCGGGAACGAACGCTTATGGGGAGGGCGAAGCGCCTGCTAAGTCCCAGTCCCGACACCGCCCACGGCTCGGCGGGAGCCTCGCCCTCCCTTCTTACAGGCACGCTACGTCGCTGCATCGTATCCCGCGAACCGCGCGTCGGTCGTATACGGCCGAACGCGGGTCCAACATGGACAGGCGTAGGTCCGCCCGCACCCGGGTGGAGGAAGGAATGGTACGGTGTTTGACTCGCTGCTAGGGCTCTTCAGCACCGATATGGGCGTGGACCTGGGCACGTGCAACACGCTCGTATGCGTCAAGGGGGAGGGCATCGTACTTAACGAGCCGTCGGTGGTGGCGGTCAAGCGCGGCACCAACCAGGTGTTGCGCAACGGCAACGCCGTCGGGTTGGTCGCGAAGGAGATGCTCGGCAAGACGCCGGGGTCGATCAGCGCGATCCGACCGCTCAAGGATGGCGTGATTGCGGATTTCGACATCACCGAGGCGATGCTCGGGTATTTCATCCGCAAGGTTCACGGCGCAAGCCGCTGGCACAAGCCCCGGCCGCGCGTCGTCATCGCGATTCCGTCGGGCATCACCGCCGTGGAGAAGCGTGCCGTCTACAACTCCGCCGAGCGCGCGGGGGCGAGGCGCGTGTACCTGGTCGAGGAGCCGATGGCGGCGGGCATCGGCGCGGGCATGCCGATCGGCGAGGCGACGGCGTCGATGATCGTCGACGTCGGCGGCGGGACGACCGAGGTCGCGATCATGTCACTCGCGGACATTGCGGTGTGCCACAGCATCCGCGTCGCCGGTGACGACATGGACGACGCGATCATTGCGTACATGCGGCGGACGTACAACCTCATGATCGGCCCGCAAACCGCCGAGCAGGTGAAGATCGAGATCGGATCCATCGTCGAGCTCGAAGAGGAGATGACCCGCGAGGTCCGCGGGCGCGACATGATCGGCGGACTGCCGAGAAAGTGTGTCGTCACGAGTGATGAAATCCGCGAGGCGCTCAAGGAACCGGTCGGGCAGATCATCGAGTGCGTGACGCGTACGCTCGAGTCGGTCGAGCCGGAGCTCGCCGCCGATCTCGTCGAGAACGGCATCTACCTCGCCGGCGGCGGCGCGTTGCTCCGCGGCATGGATCGCGTCATGACCGAGGCGACCGGGCTCGACGTGTCACTCGTGGACGACGCGCTGAGCTGCGTCGCGCGGGGGACGAGCGTGTATCTGGACAACCTCGCGGCCTGGAAGGACACGATGGAGTCGGACATCGACGGGTACTGATGCGCCGTCACGGCTCAGGGGGCCGGTTTGCGCGGCGGTACGATCCTTGTGTCTTCGCCCGAACCGCCGTCCCGCGAACGCGCACGTCTACATGGTTCGTGTGCCGCGTGTTGGCCCGCCGAGGTAGGTGATGCGGCCCTTAGCGGGGCGGCAGGCGGATACGGCCTGCCCCACGGGCGAAGGGCCTCTTGAGCGGCGCGACCGCGGTTGAGCGCGCCTTTCGGGGGAGCACGTCAGCATGGTCCGTCACCGGCGCGCACGCGCATCCAAAGGCACGTGGCTCGTGTCGCTGTTGGCCGTGTCGTTGGGGCTGTGGCTGCTGCCGGCGGCGTGGACCGGGCGGCTCATGAGTCTTGTTCAGGTCATCGTGCCGTTCCAAGCCGCGGCCGACAAGGTCGGCGACGTTGTCGGTGATGCCGTGCACGGTCCGCCCGACGCGATACCGGCCGCGGCGTATCACGACCTCGAGGCGCGACATCGCGCCCTGGAACGCCTGAGCGCGTCCCTGTCGGTGGCGCTCACCGAGCTGGAGGCCGAGAATCGCATCCTCACCGCGCTCCGCAGCGAGGGCGTCGGCGGCGCCGGTCTTCAGACCGGTCGGCTCATCCCCGCGCGGGTCGTCGCGAGCGATCTCGTGCCGTGGCGGTCGTCGCGGTCGATCGATGCCGGGACGCTGCGCGGTGTTCGTCGCGGCGCGCCGGTCACGAGCCGCGTGCTGGACATCGATCGCGGTCGGGCGGACGGGCTGTTGCGCGGTATGGCGATCCTCCGCGCGGAGTCATTGATCGGTGTCGTGGCGGACACGGGCACGCATACGGCGCGCGTCATGCTGCTCACCGACGTGGATGCGCAGCGGGTCGTTCGGATCGGGAGCTTCACGGCCGACGGTTTTCACATGCTCCCGGGCGAGCACTGGCTCGTCGGACGGGGCCGCGGCGTGATGGAGATCCGCGATGTGGCGTGGACGGATGCTGCGTCCGGGCGCGTTCGTGTCGGTGACGTCGTGCTGTCGGATCCGAATTCGGAGGCGCTGCCGGTGAGCCTGACGATCGGAAGGATCACCGCGATCGAGCACGACCTCGACCACCCGCAACTGGCCGTCGTCACGTTGCGACCCGCCGTCGATGAAGCGTCGATCGAGCGGGTGTACGTGTTCCTGGGAGTCGACCCATCTTTCCAGGGAAGTTGATGGCTGACGGGGGTCACCGCGTCGGGAGCCTGGGGGACCCGGTCATCATCGCGGCGCTGGTCGTCGGCGCCGCTCTGCGGTTTGTCGGGCTTGGGTTTCGAGACTTCTGGTTCGACGAGAGCTGCACATACGCGTGCGTCGCGACGCTGTTTGACCGCGCCGACGACGCGCCGTTGTTCATCCAGGGCACGAATCTCCTTTACTATGTATGCGTTCGCGGCTGGACGTCGCTCTTCGGCGACGGCGAGACGGCGTACCGATCCCTGTCCGCGGTCGCGTCGACGGCCGCAATCCCGGTGGTCGCGTCGCTGGCCTGGTGCCTCCGCGGTCGGTCGGCCGCGCGTGTTTGCGCGGCCGTCGCGGCGCTCCACCCGTTGCAGATCCACTACGCTCATGAGGCGCGGGCGTACGCGATGTGGACGCTTGCGGCGGCGGTTGCGCTGGTCGCGTTGTACTACGCGAATCGTCGCGACCGGTGGGCGTTGTGGGGGCTGTACGGCGTCACGGCGGTCGTATGCCTACTCACGCACGTTGTCACGGTGTTCCTCCTGCCGGCGACGGTGCTCGGCGCATGCGTGGCGCCGGACCGGCGTCGCGCGCTGCGGCGGTGGTTCGTGACGACGGCGCTGGTGGGTTTGGTCTTCGCGCCATACTTCGTTTTCGTCGTGTGGCCCGTTGCGTCCGCGGGGCCGGGCGCGTGGTTGGTGCGCGCGTGGGATCCGTGGTGGGCGATCCCGCGCAGCCTCTGGGCGCTGATGCCGTCGGGGTCGTACCCGGTGCATCTGCGCGGTCTCTCGATCGCGTCGCCGGACACGGTGCGGCTGGCGTCAAACGCGGTCGCGGCCGCGGCTGCCGCGATGCCGGCTGTCGTGCTGGTCCTTCTCACCGGACGGGTTGTGTTGCGGCACGTTGCTGCGTCCGGGCGTGTGCGTCGTGCGCACGGGGCTCGGGGCAGCTACGCGATGCTCGTCGGTCTGACGCTGCTGCCGCTCATCACGTTGTGGCTGTACTCGGTTGTCGTGGCGCCGGCGTATCTTGTGGCGCGATACGACCTGATGTCGTGGCCGGCGTGCATCGTGCTGATCGCGGTTGTCATCGTCGATGCTTGCGCCGCGCCGCGGCGCGGGTTGCGGGTTGCGGGTTCGGTTGCGGTGGGCGTGGTGCTCGTGGTGTGTGCGATGTTGCCGATCGCGCGGATGTTTGCGTTGCGGCCGGGTCCGACGCTGGCCCACGCACGGGCCGAGCGGATCGCGGCGCTGACCGGCCCGCGCGACATCGTGGTGGCGTTCTCGGCCGACAAGGATGACCTCGGATACTACGCGTATCGGGCGGGCTGCGCGGCCCGCGTCGTGAGCTTCCCGTCGTGGCTCGACAAGCAGATCGGCTGGCTCGACACGGCGTCGGATACGTCACCGGCGATGGTGGACGCCGTCGCGAGCGATGCGGCGGCGCGTGTGCGGCTCATCCGCCGGGCGATCTCGACCGGTGCCCGCGTGTTCGTGCTCGACGACGCGCTTGACCCCGATGGCGTGCGCCCGCGGTCGCGTCTTCGACGCGTGTTCGGCGCGCGGCGGGGCGATTCCGGCCTCGACCGGGGGGCGGTCG
>JBHHVO010000257.1:0-4980 GCA_046754365.1 Phycisphaerae bacterium
GGGGGGCGCGGGCGCGGTGAGCCATCGGGGGGGGGGTAGCCTCAAGGCGAGTTGCGTTATCCCGACCGTGCCCATGACCTCTCCCCAAAGAGGTACCGCACACGAATCACCCGAGCAGACGTGCCGACGCCCACGGTCTCATAATAGCCCAGTGCACGTGTCAGGTCAAACAAAAAACCGGAAGAATCGGAAAAAGCCCGAGCGACCGGGACAGGGGCGAGTGGGATAGACGTGGCTGAACGGGTATGGCGGGGCGTCACGGAGTGGCTTGCATCACGCTGTTGCTGGGGTCTCGTCGTCCACGAGTCGCGCGAGCAACCAGAGTTCACCGACCAGCAGCAGGATCGCGAGCGGCATCATCGTCAGACCCGCAAAGTCGTGGAAAAACCGCTGCGCGAACGCGCCGTCGGTGTTCATGAATAACACGGCCGTTACGAAAAGCCGTATGAGGTTGCACAGGATCGCGACGGGGATGCTCGAAGTGATGAGCGCGACCTTTTGCCAACGGGGTCGGTCGACGAGGTATGCGAGTGTGCACGCCACGACGACAAACGCCGTGAGCATCCTGAGCCCGCTGCATGCCTCGGCGACGGCGACGTGGATCGTGTCATCGAGCACCATGACGTTGCCTTCGCGCGCGACCGCGACGCCGAAGAGCTCGAGTGTGAACACCGCGCCCGTGGTCGCCACCTCCTGTAGGGGATCGGAAATCCGATTATGGATACGCCCCGGCAGCGGGACCATGAGAAAGAGAAAGAGCAGCAGCCACTTCACGCGGCCGAACACGTGTCGGCCGGCCACGAGCAACACGACGCCGATGATCGTGAGTACGAGGGCGTAGCGTTCGGCGGATTCATACAACTGAATAAGCCCGAACGCACGCGCGGCCTGGGCCGCGAGGATCACGCCGACGCCCCACCAGCACGGCACGACCGCGCACCGCGCGAGCGCCTTGCGGTCATGCCAGAGCAGATACAGACATGCCAGGGGGACGAGCTGTCCGACGGAATAGTTGTCGTTGGTTTGCCAGTCGTGCACGAGATCGAGAATCGTCGGCCAATAGCACCACAGCAGGGCGGACAGGAGCGTGAGCACGGGTACCGCGACGTCGGCCGCGTCGGACGACACGCCGGCGTGGACCTTGCGCGAGGGAATGGTTTGTGCGTGTGTCATGGCGTACGTGACTCAGCGTTGCGTAGCGTTGCATCCGCGACACGCGTCACGGCGTCTGTGAGCACGGCGCGGATCACGGGTGCGGCGTCGGCCGCGAAGCGGCTTGCAACCTCTTCATCCCACGCGTGTGAGAACCTGGGCGTACAGGTGATTTGCACCTGGGCGGCATAGCGAACATCGTTTTTGAGCCGCCACGCCTTCGAGCGCAGCAGCGACACGTCCGGGCAGTACACCCCGTCGACCAGGTAGTAATTCAGTACGGTAATGCGCTCCTGGGCGAGGCCGGCCCGGTAGAAACGGTGGATCTGGAACGGCAGCGTGACACCGTCGTTCGCGTCGGCGTGCTCAACGCTGGCGCGGCTCAGCGTCCACCCGGCGCCGGGATAACATACCTGTGGTCGATGCGGCGCCAGGTCGCGAAGCTGCACGCCGTATCCGACGAACAACGTGACTACGTCCCGGCCGCGCCGGTACACGCGGTTGATATGATCGTCCGTGGCGGTGGCGCGGACCACGTGCTCGTCGAGCGGCACGTCACGCCCGATCCACCCGGCGATCTCCAGCGGCACGGCCGCGAGTGTACCTCTCGGCAGCGGGACCGTGCCGGAGACGTCGGCGAGCCGGTCCTCGGCCGCGCGATAGCCCCAGCCGCACGCCAGCAGCAACGCGACCCCTACCGCGGTGGCGGTCCGCCTTCGCGTGAACGCCGTCGTCCCCATTACGAACGTACCTCGTTTTCGGTCATGGCGCGGATCAGACCCCGCGCGTATCGTCAGCGGAACCGCGTGCGCATCGGCCGAGATTGCACCTGGCCTCGGGCGCTTGGCGCGCGGCTGCCGCGCGGTGCGCCGGTCGGGTGGCTCGCTTCCCATGCAACCAATATGTCGGCACGTTGCGCCCGGTCGGCGCCCAAAAGGACACCGGAAACACGGCGCGTCGCAAGGGGCCCGATCGGGCCGATAAGGATCGAGGATCGGTGACGCGAACGTTGCCGCGGGCCGCGCCGAGGTCGGATGGCTATCGGACGCGGCGGCCGTCGGCGCGATGGTATGAGCGGGTTGGTTTCGGGTATGTGGATGTGCTACATGGCGATCGCGAAGGTTTCGAAATCGTGCGTGGCGGGGCGGTCCGAAAACGTGGTGTGATCGATGTAGCCGCGCATGGCCGTGGTGACGGCGTGTTGAAACGACGCGACCGCGTGTGGTGTTCCCTCGACGACGAGTTGGACGCGTCCGTCGGGGAGGTTGCGGACGAAGCCGGTGACGGTGTAGTCTGCGGCGATCGCGTGTGTCGCAAAGCGAAACCCGACGCCTTGAACCCGGCCTGAGAAATGAATGGTGCGCCGAATCGCGTCGTGTGCGGTGCGTTCTGGGGGCATGGCGGTGTGGCTTACTCGCGGCGCTTCATGAAATAGACCTCGCGTCCGCGGTCGCGGTAGCGGATTTCGTCGACGTAGGCCCTCATGAGCATGATGCCGCGTCCGTTGGGCAGGGCGAGGCGCTCGGGCGCCGTGGGATCGGGGACGGCGTCCGGGAGGAAGCCGCTCCCTTCGTCGCGGACGATGACGACGGCTTTTTCGTTGTTGACGGCGTAGCGGATCGTGATCCGCTTGGCGGGGTCGCCGGCGTTGCCGTGCTTGACGGCGTTGGCGAGGGCCTCTTCGAGCGCGAGCTTGACGGCGAATGTGGCATCGGCACAGAAGCCGCAGCACCCGAGCGCTTTCATGATGGCCGCTTTCGGCCGTTGCGTCTCCCGATGATCGCTCGGGATGACGTATTCCCGGAAGGTGTTCTCGTTGTCGGGGTCCACCGTGGTCCTGCGCGTCAGAAAGCGCTTAGTGCGGCCTCGCGGGTGTCGTAGATGTCGAAGAGCTTGTTGAGGCTCGTGATCTTGAAAACCTCGAAGATCGGCGGCGTGATGTCGGACAGCTTGAGCGTGCCGTTGAGATCGGACACCTTCTTGTTGAGCGTGATGAGCACGCCCAGGGCGGCGCTCGAGAGGTGCTCGACGCCGCCGAAGCTGAGCAGGATCCTGATCCCGGGCTTGCCGTCGACGATGGCGTAGAGCTCCTCGCCGATCTCTGCGATCGACAACTCCTCGAGGATCTTGCGTTCCGCGAACTGCACGACGCTTACCGAGTCGCACTCTGTGACTGTCACGTGCGATGGCCGTTCCGGCATCGTTCCCGACACTCCTTTCATCACAACAGGACGCGATCCCCGATCACGCACTGTCGGCCACGAGTGTATCGGTCGTCGCGAACACGGTCAAGGCATGCGGGACGTCGCCACGGCGTTTCGCGGGGCGCGATGGCGCCGGACACACGGTCCGGGCGTCACGCACACGGCCACGGCGTGGACGGCTGGCGGGGGCTCAAAAACGAGCCGCATGGGGCCGCAGGGGCGGTTCCTACGCGGCCGGTGCTTGGTGAGGCCATAGCGGGTGCGCCACGTCCATCCACGCCCAGCGGTGGGCTGGTCGAGACACCGGATGGGCGTCAACGTGGCATGCACAAGGCCATCGGAGCCCCGAGCGCCGGCGAGCGGGTTCTTTGGTACGACGGTCGCGTCGCTTGTACTCCTTGCGCTTGGGGCGCTGATCAGGCCCGCCGGAGGTGTTACGGGTCCGGGCGGCGCATGCGCGAGTTTTTCTTGTTGCATTTTCGGTCACCCGGCGCATACTTCGGGCGGCGCGGTGGTTCGTGAGGCCCTTGACGCCCGTCGCGTGGGGGCCACAGCGGTCGGTCGGGCCGGTGTTGTCGACGGTTGCTCCGGCGTCCAGCCATGGGGTGTGATCTAGACGCGGCGCGGTCCGTTGTGCGCTCCACGGACGTGCTACCGTCGGCTTGATGAGACGCTTGCTCGCTCGGTTCCGGTGCCACATCCGCGCGTCAAGGATCGTTCCGAGTCATGGGTGACAAGATCGATCTTGCGAAGCTCCGCACGGAGTTGGAGGCGCTCAAGGCGCGGGCGTCGGCGATTGAGGCGGAGCTTGTTCGCGGGCAGGACGGCGGACCGGTCTGGCCGCCGAAGACGTATTACACTACGTACCACATCCTGGCGGGCATGGTCCTCGGGTTGATCGCCGCGGCCGCGAGCCTGCTTTTCAACATCGTCGGGGCCGCGATGGTGGGTCAGGCGCCGTTGCAGCTCATTCGGGTTTACCTCACGTTTCCACTCGGGGAGCAGGCGCTCGCGCTGGACAGCGGGTTCGCGCTCGCGGCCGGATGCTGCTTGTATCTCGGGACGGGGATGTTCGGGGGCATCCCGTTCCACCTCGTGCTTAGCCGGTACTTTGCGTCCGGCTCGCTGGGGATGCGTTTCGCGGTCGCGAGCGTGATGGGACTCGGGATATGGATCATCAATTACTATGTCATACTGTACTGGCTGCAGCCTGCATTGATAGGCGGTCGCTGGATCGTGGACGAGATTCCGGCGTACGTTGCGGCGCTGACGCACCTGGTATTCGCGTGGACGATGCTGTTGGTTGACCAGTGGGGCCGGTTTGTGCCGCCGTCCGGCATGGTGACGGAGGGCAAGGCGTGAGCGCGAGGGCGCGGTCGTCGGACAGGTGGGCGTTCCCCGCGGTCGTGTGGGGCATGTTGGTGTGGCCCGTGCTGCTGGGTGGCGGATGCGGCGACGGCGGTGGGATCGACATGTCCCGTCCGTCGGAGTTCGGGTTTCAGACGAGCGTGCAGACGTCGCTCGTCGACGAAGGCAAGGCGGCGTACAAGCGGTACTGCGTTGGGTGCCATGGCGCCGATGGCGACGGCAACGGCGAGGCCGCTCGCTTCATGTCCCCGCGGCC
>JBHHVO010000258.1:0-4980 GCA_046754365.1 Phycisphaerae bacterium
CGGATGAGCTGTACAAGGTTGATGTGCTCCGGGACGAAGTGGGCTTCGCGCATCAGCTCGCTGATCGACGCCGTAGGGGCCAGGTAGAGATCCCGCGCGTGGAGCATGCCGCGGATATCATCCAAATCCGCGCCGCACACCGGTAGCCGGCGGCGGTGGGACGCGCGCATGTCGGCGCAGACGGAGGCCACGTCGGCGTCGGCGCTGGCGGCCTGGATGTCGACGCGCGGCGTCATGACCTCGCGGACGCCGGCGTCACCGAGCGCGACCGCGCCCTGCAGCATCTCGTGTTCCTTCGATGAGATGATGCCCTCACGCGCGGAGCGCTCGACGAGCAGCCGCAACTCCTCGGGGGACACGACATCCGGGACGTGCGTCACGGGCGACAGCAACCGCGTAAGCGGGTCGACGACGAACGTATGCAGCACCCATTGCACCGGCCCGAGGACGGCGTACAGCGCCCCGATCAAGAGCGTGGCGGCCGGGGCGATGCGTTTTGCGGACGACAACGCGACCGCCTTGGGTACCATCTCGCCGAACAGGATCACGGCGATGAGGACCGCGATACTCCCGATCGCGGACGCGGCGGCCGACGGCGATGCCGCCGGCGCGTCACCCCCGACGCGTGCGTCGCCTGCGGACGGCGGATCATCGGTAGCGTGGGCCTCGGCTACGTCTGCGCCCTCGAGCGCGACGAACGAGACCGCGAAGATCGCGACGTTGATCGCCGTGTTCGTGATCAGGACCGTCATGAGCACCGCGCGCGGTCGCTGCATGAGGCGATGCGCGCGGCGCTGCAGGGCGCTTGGGGACGCGCGGAATTGGCTGAGTGTCACGCGGCTGAGCGCAAACAGGGCGGTCTCGGATCCGGACACGAGTGCCGAGCACGCCAACAACGCGAGCAGACCAAGCCAGATCATGGCAGCGGCATTCTACAGGGAGGCGGTCGTGTCCGCGTGCGCTGACGTGCCTCGCGTTTCGTACATTATGGCACGGCGGTGCGGCGCCGGGTCTTGTCCAGCGCCGTCCGGATGAGCGCTGCGGTGTCGGCGTCGCCTGCGGCGTCGGCCGCGGTGCGTGCGCGGGAGAGGACATCCTTGGCGCGTCCGAACTGGCCGTCGCGCCGGTACGCGTCGCCGAGGTAGTATTGATACGCGGCGTCGTCCGGTCGTCGGCTGGCGGCGCGCGCGAGGGCGGCGATCGCCGCGCGGTGGCGCCCGAGCGCGACATACACCCAGCCGAGCGTGTCGAGCGTGGTGTGGCTCGGGTTGAGCGCGACGGCGCGCTCGGCGTACGGGAGCGCCTGCTTGGGCAGGTGCATGGTTTCGGCGATGAGGTACGCGAGGTTGTTGAGGGCCTGCCAGTCGGATGCGTCGTACTTGAGCGCCTCCTCGTACGCCGCGCGCGCCGCCGCGGGGTCCACGTCGTGGAGGATGATGCCCCGATCGACGAGCAGCCCCGCCCGCTCCGCGGGGTCGGCCGACGCGAGCAGCGACGCCAACCGCCGCGCCCCCTCAGTCTCGCGTCCCGCGGCGTGGAGGAGATACGCGACGATGCGCGTATTCACCCGCGCGGCCGGATCGTCGCTTCCGCCCGCGCCGAGCGTGTCGAACAGGGTGATCGCGTCGTCGATGGGGATGGCCCGCCGGAGCTCGGCGTTGACGCGACGAACCGCGTCGCGCGACTCGTTGAGCGCTCGCTGCATCGCGTCGCGAAAGCGCGCGACCGCGTCTTCGCGTTGTCCGGCGCTTGCGAGCAAGTGCGCGTACCGCGCGACCACGACACCCGTACGTGCCGAAGCGGGCACGTGTGTTTCGTAGTAGCTGACGCCGTCCGCGTAAAGCCCGACGCGGGCGTATGCGGCCAGGGCGGCGGTGACGCTCGACGGGGAGAAGTCGTCCAGCTCAGCGGACCGGCGGTAATCGGCGAGTGCGCGGGCGGTATCCTTCAACTCCAGGCGTACCATGCCCCGCAACCGCAAGAGCGCGGCGTCGGGCGTATCGCCCGCCCGGTGGATCCGGGCCGTCAACAGCGCGTCGGCTTCACCGAGGCGGCGCTCGGTGACGACCGCCTGGACGTACTCGGTGAGGATCGGCAGCGAATCCGGCGCGGCCTCCACAAGTGAGGCCAACTCGGCGAGCCACGCATCCTTGCGACCCGTGCGGCGATACTCGCGTGCGAGCGCGATCCGCGGTCGCAGGCCCAGCGCGTCGGGATGCTCGGCGCGCAGCGTCTTCAGGTCGTCCACCGCGAGCGTCGAGCGCCCCTGGGCCAGGTACAACTGTGCCCGCCGGTACAGCCCGGTCGCATCGCCGGGACGCTGCGCCAGGTAGCGTGTGAGCCGGTCCACGGCGCCGTCCATATCCCCTTCCCGTGCGGCCACGTCGCTCGACAGGAGCAGCGCGGCAGGTTCACCGGGGGTTTCGTTGAGGAACTCGTCGACGCGGCGGCGCGCCGCGGCCACGTCGTCTACGCCGGGCCGCAGGAGGCATTCAACGCGCGCCGCGAGCATCTGGTTGAGCCGTGGCGACTTCACGGCGCGGGCGTGGTCGATCGCCTTGTCAAACCACGGCAACGCCTTGCGCGCCTGGCGGGGCACGTAAAACGCGGCGAGGTTCTGGCAGAGCTCCAGCGTCTCGGCGACATCCACACCCGAGAGCAACGCCGCCTCCGCGGCGGCATCATCGCCGACATCGATGTAGTGTCGCGCGAGTGGCACGTGCGCGTCGGCGCGCTGTTCGTCCGTCGGCATGGACGCGATGCTGCGTTGGAGCAGATCCAAGGATGCTTCGGGGCGGTTCGTGCGGCGGAAATACGTCGCGACCGTCGCCACGAGCGTTTGATCGTCCGGGCGCAGTTCGAGCAGCCGCGCGCACATGTCGTCCGCCTTGGCCGTGTCGCCGACGAGTTCGTAGAGCGCGGCGAGCCGGCTCAGGTTTTCGAAGTCGTCCGGGTTGCGCTGCGCCGCTTGCTCGCGCCTCGCGATCGCCGCCGCCGGGTCCGCCTTGTCTTGCTGCGCCATGAGCTGCTCGCGGACCCACGCGTCCCGCGGCATGAGCGCGGCCGCCGACGCGAGGTGCTGTTCGTACAGGGCCTGGTCACCGCGCTGGAGCGCGAGTTGCGCAAGCCCGCGGTGGGCGGGGCCATCCTTGGGATTCGCCGCGCACGCCCGCTCGAAGCAATCCAACGCGTCGGCGTCTCGACCGACCGCAGCGAGGCAGCGCCCAAGCCTTGAAAGCGACCCGCCGTCGGTCGGCTGAGCGTTGACGGCATCGGTCAGCGCGGCGATCGCGAGCTCGAGTTCGTTGCGGTATATGTGGATGATGCCCTCGATCGACTTGCCGTCCGCGCCGTCGACATTGTGTTCGATCGCCGACGTCCGCGCGGCCTCCAGGGCGTCCTGATCATCGAGTTGGGCGGCCAGGCGGACCTTCTTCTCGAGCAGCGCCCGGTGCGCCGCCTTGCTCATCGTCGCCGCCATCGCGGTGTCTCGCGCGAGCAGGTGCGCCTCGGCCGCGTCCAGATGCGTCAGTGCCTCGGCGGGCTTGTCCCGGCTCTCGAAGAACTGCGCCTTGTCCAGCGACCGCTTGAACACGTCGGGCTCGGCGTCGATGAGCGCAAGGAGCTCGGCGTCGCGCTGCTCGGGGGTAAGGCCCGGCTGGGTCAGCACGGACCATTGCTTGAACCTGGCGTCGTCGGGTGCGGCAGACAGGGCGCGCTGTACGACCTGCGCGGCGTCGGCCCGCCGATCCAACCACAGAAGAAGCTGCACGGCCGTCGCGACGAGCGTCGTGTGCGCGGGCGTTTTCTCGAGTGCGGCGAGCAGGACGCCGACGGCGCCGTCCACGTCGCCGTCGCGGCGCAATGATTCGGCTTGAAGCACCGCCCGCATCGCCGCACCGCCCGATATGCCTTCGACCACCGCTTCGGCCTGCGCGAGCTCGCCGCGCTGCCGGTATACCTCGGCCTGGACGCGCCGCGCGGGTTCGTTCTCGGCGTCGAACCGAAGCACGTCGGCGGCTGCTTGGAACGCGCGGTCGAGATCGCGGTTCTCCAGCAACACCTTGGCATAGAGCGACCAGAACGTCGCGTCGCGGGGGCGCTCGGTCCGCGCACGCTCGAGGCTCCGCTCCAGCACCGCGAGCGCGGCGCCGGGTTCGCGGAGTCGCAGGTGCAGCCGGCAGAGCACCATCGTGTGATGCCAATCCACATAATCCCGAGCGCGGAAGTCCTCATCCGCGCGACGCAGGTCGTCCAGCGCACCCCGGTCGTCACCAAGCGCGACCTTCACCTGCCCGCGCTGGCTCAGGGCGCGCGGGTGGCCGGGCCAGCCGTCCAGCGCCGATTGCGCGAACCCCTCCGCACGCAAGAGCCAAGCCTCCCGCTCGTCCGCGTCGTCGAGTCGAACCGCGTGCAGCATCGAAGCGCGGGACGCCTCGATCAGCAGCGCCACGAGCCGACTCTTGTGCCGCAAGTACGCGATGCCGCCCTCGTCCGCGTCCAGGTCCAGTCGGGACCGGCACACCGCCACCGCGTCGACGTAGCGCTCCGCCGCCTGGTACAACCGCGCCAACTGGCGATATGGCGCGACGGGTTTCGGGTCTGCGGCGATCGCATCCCGCAGGAGCTTCTCCGCGTGGTCGAAATACCGCCGGGCGTCGGCGTCCGATGCCCCCGCACCGGCCGCACGCGCCCAACGCGTTGTTTCGAAGTCCGCATACGCCGCGTTCGCTTCGCATGCGGCCGCACCGTCATCACCCGACAGCGCCACCGCCTCTTCGTAATACCGCTCGGCGTCGGCGAGTTGGTCGCGGCTCGCGAGGTACATCGCATACACCGTACGCGCGCGGGATGCATCCGCGCCCCCCGATGGATAGCGGTCGACCAGCGCCCGGCCGACCGCGTCGGCACGGTCCCCGTCGCCGCGCCGCAGGTATTCGGCCATCAACGACCTGGTATACGCCACGACCTCGGGCGCCA
>JBHHVO010000259.1:0-4917 GCA_046754365.1 Phycisphaerae bacterium
ATGTGGACACGACGCGGTTCGGCGCCAACATCGGCGCGGGCCTGATCCCGGCCGACCTCGACGAACTCGCCGGCGCGCTCGTCACCGCGGCCGAGAACGGACGGTTTTCGCTCTCGAAATGGGGTCGCGACGGCATGCGCAACCTTACGCCGCTCTGGCTGCTCAAGTTCCTGCCGAACATGTTGGCGTGTCACGTCACGATCGTGCACGACGCCCAGGCGCCGTCCAACACGATCACGTGCGGGGAGGCGTCGAGCCACCTCGCGATCGGTGAGGCGTTTCGGACGATCGCACGCGGCGACGCCGATGTGTGCATCTGCGGCGGCGCCGAGAGCCTGGTGTGCCCGATGGGCCTGGTCCGGTCGCAGCTCATCGGCCGACTCAACACGCAGTGCAACGACACACCCGAGCGCGCGTTGCGGCCGTTCGGGAAACGGCGCGCCGGTTGCGTCGTCGCTGACGGCGGCGGGCTCGTGATCCTGGAAGCGCTCGATCATGCGCTGGCACGCGGCGTCCGCGTCTATGCGGAAGTCATCGGCTTCGGCGCCGGCACGAACGCGCACAGTTGGTCGCAGCCCGATCCGCAAGGTCGCGGCATCGAGACCGCGCTCCGCACCGCCCTGGCCGACGCCTGCACCGACGCGTCGCACATCGACATGGTCACGACCGTCGGCGTCGGTACCCAGGCGCATGATGCGGCGGAAGCGACGGGATGGGGACGGGTGTTCGGTGACCGGTTGCCGCACATCCCCGCCGTCGCGATCCGTGGCGGCATCGGTGACTGCGGCGCGGGCGGCGGTGCGTTGGACTTCGCGACGACCGTGATGGCCCTGTACCATCGAACCGTGCCGCCGTCGCTCAATACGGACGACCTCGACCCGGCATGCACGCTACGGTTCGCGACGCGCCGGCCGATGGACGCGGACCTGCGCCAGGCCGTCACGCTCGGCTGCGCGATGGCCGGCGGGCAAAACGCGGCGATCGTCGTGCGGAGGTATGAGTCATCATGACGAACGACGCCGGCGAGCGCCGCACGGTCATTACCGGCATGGGGTGGATCACGCCGCTCGGGCATGATCTTGACACGGTGTGGCGGCGGATGCTGGCCGGCGAGAGCGGGATCGCGCCGATCGAGCGGTTTGACGCCGCCACGTTCCCGACGACGTTCGCCGCCGAGGTCCGCGACTTTGCGCTCGAGGACTTCCTCGGCGACGACGCACGTCGCCACGACGGCGCGAGCCTCAACACGCAGTTTGCGCTCGCGGCGGCGCAGCAGGCGTGGACCGCCGCGGGCCTGACCGACCGCAGCGCGGCCCCGCCGCCGCACCGCGTCGGCATCTACCTCGGCGGTGGTGAGGGTCAGATCGACTTCGATCCCTACGCCGCCGCCGCCCTCGCTGCATCGCTCGACGGCGACGGCGTCCGGTCCGAGCTCCATATGCCGCGGTGGACAGACACGGCACTGAAAGGTTTGAGCCGAACCAACGAGCTGGAGCAGGGCCCCAACATGGCCGCGGGACATCTCGCGGTGCAATTCAATATCCAGGGACCAAGCTACAACACGCTCACCGCGTGCGCCGCCAGCACGCAGGCGATCGGCGAGGGCACGCACCTCATTCGCCGGGGCGACGCCGACGTCGTCATGTCCGGCGGCGCCCACAGCATGATCCATCCGCTCGGTGTCACGGGTTTCGCACGGCTTACCGCGCTCTCGACGCGTAATGATGACTGCCGGACGGCGTCTCGGCCGTTCGATCGAACGCGCGACGGATTCGTGCTCGGCCAGGGTGCAGGCGTCGTGATCCTAGAGGCGCTCCAGCACGCGCGGGACCGTGACGCCGATATTCTCGCCGAGGTCGTCGGGTATGGCTCGACCGCCGACGCGTTCCGCATCACGGACATTCACGAGACCGGCCGCGGCGCGGTCGCGGCGATGCGCACCGCCCTGGACAGCGCCGGGCTCGAGCCGCGGGAGATTCAGTACCTCTCCGCGCACGGCACCGGCACGGAGGAGAACGACAAGATCGAATCGCGGGCGATCCGCGAGGTCTTCGGCGACCACGCCGGCGCGGTCGCGATCAGCAGCATCAAGGGCATGATCGGTCACCTCATCGCGGCGGCCGGAGCAGTCGAGCTCATCACATGCGTGCTCGCGATCCGGGACGGCGTCGTGCCGCCGACAATCAACTACCACACGCCGGATCCAAACTGCGATCTGGATTACGTGCCCAACACGGCCCGGCGCCTGCCGGTGCGCAATGCGCTGTCGAACAGCTTCGGGTTCGGCGGTCAAAACGACACATTGATCATCACGGCCTGGACCGGGACATAGCCAACGCCACGGCCGCGCGAGGTGGACACGCCACGGCCGATCGAACACCACCCGGAGCGACCGTCCCACCACGCGGGCACGCGCCCGCGCCGCCGGCGGCGAGGCGCACGCCGGAGCGCTCCGGGTCTGCGTATCCTTGACACGACCGGACGCAGTCAACACAATCGCATGGGCGTGCGGTCCATGATACGTGGTGCGTGGATCGCCAACACGACCCTGGCGGGCGTGGACCGGCCCCACGCCGGTCCGCCGGGCGTGACGTGTGTGACCCGCATGCCCGGTGGCGCCGCGAGCCGCGTGGCCGGCGTGTTCCCCACCGTATGATCAACCGTGCCCGATTGGAGATTGACGGCAGATGGCTAGAGGGCAACAACGAGGCGTGAACGCAGTTACGGTATGGATGATCGTCTTCGCGGGCCTGTGGCTCGTGGCGACCGTATTTCTTGTGGTGCTGTACCTGGATCAGGAACAGTTGCGGAATGACGCGGCCAAGCTGCGGTCTCTTAAGAACCGCGCGATCAGCGACGCGGAGGACAGGTCCATTGAGCTTGCCAAGGACGCGCGTGAGGGCGGACCGACCGTCGCGCGCCTGCTGGAGGATGCCCGCGCCGAGACGGCCCTACTCGCGACGGGCAACGCCGCGGACTTGCCCGCGGCGGTCCGCTCAGCACGTGACATGGTGGTGGAGTCGATCATCCGCGACAAGCGTGTGTCAAACCCGGCACGGTTCGCCGACATGTCGCTCAGCGACGCGCTGAAGAGCCTTTACGGGGAGTACGTGACGTGCCACGATCTGCAGTTTGAGGCGGAGCAGCGGAAGTCCGAGCTGGAGTCCGAAGTAGAGCGGCTCACCGCGCTCACGTCGCGTCAGAAGGCTGATTTCGATGAGCAGATCCAGGCGTTTACGGACCGGCTCGCCGCGCTCGAACGCGATCACAACGCATATCGGCGCGACCGCGACGCCGCGGTCACGTCGATCGAGCAGGAGGCCGAGGCGCGACAGAAGCAGTTGCGCGAAGACCTTGAGCGTGCGAATGAGCGGTCGGCCACCGCGCTCAAGGAGGCGTCGCGGAATGAGGCGCGCGTCGCGGACCTGCGCAAGAAATACGGCGATCTCGACATCCGGCCTGCGACGCTCGTGACGGCGCGTCAGCCGGATGGCGCGATCCTCAGGGCGGTTCCGGGCGACCCGGTCGTGTACATCGACCTCGGACGCCGTGCGGGGCTCACGCTCGGCCTGCCGTTTACGGTGTACTCATCCGAAACCGGGATCCCACCCGACGGCAAGGGCAAGGCGCGGATTGAGGTCGTGTCGATCTCGGATTCGTTCGCCGTGTGCAAGATCGTGCGCGTGGCCCGCAGCGAGGTGATTCTCGCGGGCGACGTGATCGCGAACCCGATCTACGACCGGAATCGGCCACTGAGCTTTCTGGTCATCGGGGAGTTCGATCTCAACCGCGACGGGCAGCGCGATCGCGACGGCTTGGACACGATCGAGGCATTCGTGCGGAGCTGGGGCGCGGTCGTGGCGGACGAGTTGACGGCGCTCACCGATTTCGTCGTGGTGGGGGCCGCGCCGCCCCCCGGCCGGCCGTCCGGCGAGGTGCCCCCCGAACTCGCGGAGCAAAACGACGCCGTCCGGCGCGTGCACCAGCGGTACACCGACGCACTCCAAGGTGCCAACAGCATGCACGTACCGATCCTGACGCAAGACGTGTTCCTCAACTTCCTCGGTTATTCCGGGCGACTCGCGCAGCGGTAAGCGGAACACGCAAGCCGACGGCAATCGGCCCCGCCGGAAACGCACCGGTATGCGGGCCCACACGCAAGGGCCCCAACGGCCATGGTATCCGGGCCGACCGGCGATACCACTGCGCCGCGCCCCCAGACCGGTCCGCCCTCGCGGGCGGAGGCAAACGGGCACGCGACCGGAACACGTGTTGCGGCATGCCGATCCTCACGACGGCCAGCTCCGGTCGGCTACGTCTTCTCGTTGATCACGTTGGCGACTGTGTACCTCGACTCGACGAATCGTCGCGGAGTCGTCACAATTGCGAAGCAGGGTCTTGTGCGCGGCGACGCACGCAGGCGCGGTGCGCCGCACGCCTGTACGCAAATCCGAGGATCGCAGCCGTGTCTCGGATGCGCGAAGATGCTGTACGCCGGCAACATGGCCTTGCACAAGCCCGTCGTGGAGAAGCTTGGATCAGACCGACTCCGATCGTGACGAAGTCGGAAACGCATGGTCATCTCTGAGCTGGAGACCGAACGGTCCACCTGCGAGACACGTCACAGAGCTGATCCCCAAGGGGAACTCTCTAGGTAAGGACGCGCGATCATGGCAATATATGAGTTACACGCTGACGAGATTGTGGAACTACCCGAGACTACGTTCGGTAGCGAGGGTGTGAAGGAACGGGCGGATCTTCAGCGCCTGTTGCGCACGCGCATTGACGTCGTGTCTCCGGATACGTTTGTGATTGGCGAGGAGTTTGGACAGTGGCAGGACAGCAAGAGGCGCGTTGACCTTCTAGCCCAAGTTGGCCAGTTGTCGAGAATCTTCAGTTTTTTTGAGCCCAGAATCT
>JBHHVO010000260.1:0-4874 GCA_046754365.1 Phycisphaerae bacterium
CATTCGCCCGCGGTGCATCCGACCACTTAGTTCACCCATGAGAACCCCCGATCTTGCAGTACTTACTACGCATTGATGACCCGAACGGACAACGCTAACCGCGGCAGATGCCCGCTGCAATACCCGTCGATCGCTGCTCCGGCGGCAACCGACCCGAACGACACGACGCCGCTGCGCACCGGCACCGTACCGCGACCCCCGACGCACCCCACGGCACGGCGTGCATCCCGCCGCACGACGTCCCGACAGTCTCCGATGGCTGGCTCGAATCGTGCCGGCGTTACGACCGGTCGGAATCGAACCCGTTCGGGTGGTCGCGGTGCCAGTTCCAGGCCGTTTCCACCGTGCGGCGGATGTCCGTGTATTTCGGCTCCCAGCCGAGCTCGGTGATCGCCTTCGTGGGGTCGGCGTAGAGCTCCGGTGGGTCGCCTTCGCGGCGCGGCGCGGGTTCGGACGGCAGCTCGTGTCCCGTCACGGCGCGGCAGACGTCGATGATTTCCTTGACGCTCACGCCCTGGCCCGTGCCGACATTGTAGTACCGGAACTCGCCCTCCTGCTGCGACTCGATCGCGATGCGGTGTACGTCGGCGAGGTCTTCCACGTGGATATAGTCGCGGATACACGTGCCGTCCGGCGTGGCGTAGTCGAGTCCGAAGATCTTGATGCAGTCGCGCTGCCCGAGCGGCACCTGAAGCGTAAGCGGGATGAGGTGCGTCTCCGGGTCGTGGTCTTCACCGATGGATCCGTCCGACGCCGCGCCGGATGCGTTGAAGTAGCGCAGCGCCGTAGCGCCCAGGCCCCACGCGCCGCCCGAATCGCGCAGCGCCCATTCAATCGCCAGCTTGGTTCGACCATACGGGTTGATCGGCAGTTGCGGCATTTCCTCCATGATCGGCATCGCCGGCGGCGTGCCGTACGTCGCACACGTCGAGCTGAACACCATGCGCTTGATGCCGTGCCGCCGCATCGCCTCCAGCAGGATGATCGTGTTGGTCACGTTGTTGCGGTAGTAGTCCAACGGGCGGCGAACCGACTCGCCCACGTCGGCGAACGCCGCGAAGTGCATGACGGCGTCGCACTTGCCGTTCGCCAACGTCCGATCGATGAGCGCTGCATCGGCGAGGTCCCCCTCGATCAGTGTCGCACGGGCGTCGACCGCTCGCCTGTGCCCCTTCGCCAGATTGTCGAAGACAACCACGTCGTACCCGGCGTCACACAACGCGCGGACGCAATGACTGCCGACATAGCCCGCACCGCCGGTCACAAAAACCTTCATCCTTGCCTACTCCCGCTTGCCGCACATGTCGCTACCCCCGACGCGGTCACGTCGCGTTTGCGGCGCGCTGGTCGCCGGCCGTGCGCGAATCCGCACCGCCACCCGCGCGACGCGTATGGCCGCCCCGCCTCCCCGCACCACGAGACCGATCAACCCGCATCAGCGTCCAGGTCCACCACCACGTCCGCAAGTCGCGATATGCTCATGACCGCCGATCGCAACACGACGATGTTCCGCCGGTTCACCGACACGCCGCCGGCGCGCGTCGCGGCGATATACGCCTCCCTCACGGCATGACCGTCGCGGCAGTCATGCAGGTCGGCGTCACGCAATACGAACACCGTATCGGTCACGCTCGCGAGCGTACCGATGTACACGATCGGCAGCGCCGTATCGAGCACCACCGGCTCGTTCAGCATCACACGAATCGCCTCGTCCATTATCACCGGACATGATAGTCCGACGCGCCGCGGTTCGCCAGCCGACCGCGAGGCGCTTGGCGGGCGCCGCCGCCGGAGGCTACGATACGCGTCATGGCCACGGCACAGAACGCAAACCCACACCCACCGCACATCGACGTCATGCCCTGCGGCGCGGATGCGGGTCCGGATGCGTCCGGGCGGTACGGCCCGTTCGGCGGCTGCTTTGTGCCCGAAACCCTCATGGCGAGCATCACCGAGCTCGCCGGCGCGTACGCCCGCACACGGACTGATCGCGGTTTTTGGGAGGAGCTCTACGGACTCTTGACGACCTATGCCGGTCGGCCGTCCCCGCTGTATCGGGCGGCGCGCCTCACGGCGCGGCTCGGTGGGGCTACCGTGTTCCTCAAGCGCGAAGACCTCAACCACACCGGGGCCCACAAGATCAACAACACGATCGGCCAGGTCCTACTCGCCAGGCGGCTCGGCAAGCGCAGGGTCATCGCTGAGACCGGCGCAGGTCAGCACGGTGTCGCCACCGCGACCGCCGCCGCGCATTTCGGGCTCGAATGTGTCGTCTATATGGGCGCGGAGGACATCCGCCGCCAGCGGCTCAACGTCTTCCGCATGGAGCTGCTCGGTACGCGCGTCGTCCCGGTCGAGACCGGCCAACAAACGCTCAAAGACGCCATCAACGCCGCACTACGCGACTGGATGGCCACGAGCGACCACACGCACTACGTCATCGGGAGCGTTATGGGACCGCACCCGTTTCCCCAAATGGTCCGCGACCTGCAATCGATCATCGGCCGTGAAACCAAGGCGCAAGCGCTCGACGCGATCGGACGCCTGCCCGACTGCATCGTCGCGTGCGTCGGCGGGGGGAGCAACGCCGCAGGCATGTTCGCCGAGTTCATTCCCGACACCGACGTAGCACTCATCGGGGTCGAGGCCGCCGGCGAGGGCTTCGACGCACCCGGCCGACACGCCGCCACCGTCGCCGCAGGCCGACCCGGCATCCTCCACGGCATGCACACCTACGTGTTGCAGGACGCCGAAGGCCAGACCCTCCCCGTTCATTCCGTAGCCGCTGGATTGGATTATCCCGGCGTCGGCCCCGAACACGCGTTCTGGCACGCGTCCGGCCGGGTGCGCTACACGTCCGTCCGCGACGACGAAGCGTTGGAGGCTTTCACCTTGCTTTGTGAGACGGAGGGCGTCATACCGGCGCTCGAGTCCGCGCACGCCGTCGCGCATGTCGTCAAGCTCGCCCCGAGCATGCCGGCCGACCAGGTGGTCGTCATCAACATTTCCGGCCGCGGCGATAAGGACGTCGAGGAGGTCGGTCGACTCCTGGGGCGCCTGACCGGACCGGGACCATGAAACATGACGACACCGCACGCGCCGCTTCGCGGCGTGGACGGGCGCACAGCCCCCCTGGATCCGTTGCCGCTGCGATCGGCGGTCCTACAGATGTTTGCAAGGTAGCCCGGCATGGCGCCGCGGCGGTTCGGGTTGTGCGCGTCGTTACGCGTGCGTCGCGAGCTTGTCTTCGATCGTCTTGGCGATCAACGCATACACCTTGCTCGGGATGACATCGATGCGGAGGACCTCCGCGAGTTCTTCGATGTCCTGCTCGATCGTCGCCAAGCTCAACACCGACAAACGCAGTCGCCCGCGCGCACACCTCGGCGACCTCCTCGACGTCCGGGATCTCGCAAAGGAGTCTGCCGATCCGCCCGGCACTATGCAGCAGCCGCGCACTCTGGGCCGTCGGGGACGTGCCGGGGTTGGTGGATTCATGCAGGTTCACCGCCTGTGTCACGCTATCGGGCAGCGACCAGTGCTTCAAGACCATCGCGGACACGTCGGCATGTGTCACCCCCACCGCGTCCATCTCCTCATCCGCCGTGAACGGCAGCCCGTGAGGGGCGAAGCGCCGAGCGAGCGGGCCGTACGCCTCCGGCATCGCTTCAGCCATGATCGCGATGCCGATGTCCGCCAGCAACGTACCGATGAACACCTCGTCGCGCTGCGCAGGCAGGACCGCGTCCGCAAACCGCGCACCGACCACCGACGCCGCAAGCGACCGACGCCAGAAGTAACTCATGTCAAGTCCGCTCACGCTCTTCTTACCCATGGTGTCCACGAGGTACCGGCCGAGCACGAGCGAACGCGTGCGTTTCGGGCCAAGTAGCGTCAGCGCCTGCCGGAGCGACGCCACCTTGTTGCGCACGCCGAACAGCGCCGAGTTCGCCAGCCGCAGAATCTCGCTCACGGTGCCCGGATCCGTCGAGAGCACCTTGACAATGTCCGCATAGTCGAAGTTGGTATCCTGCATGATCTGCAGAAACCGGGCCACAACCTGAGGGACCGACGGAACGGCGGCCGACTTCTTGAGGCTTTCCAACACCTGAGCGTTCATCGCGGGCGACTCCTACGCTTGCGTCACGCGCAAGCCTACCGGTTGGGTGCCCCATGGTTTCAGCCATCGGGGACGCGAATGGCACGCCGGATTCGCCTCACCCACCTCTGAAGAGACGGGCCGCCCGCTGAACGGAACCCGCAGATTCAAGGTGGACCGTAATCCCCCTCCATACCAGGCAGTCTGGCCACGGTCCCTGCGCGCAGCGCCATATGCGGACGGCTTCCCATCGTAGTCATCGGCTGGCAATCGCGGTCGAATGAGCCGGATCGTCCGGAAACGAGCGCCTCGACGCGCAAGCACTTATGCCCCCGCCGCCAGCCCTTCCTACCACGCCAGCCGCCACGCCGTTCGCTCACGCGTTACGACCTGCGCCCCTGGGCTGCACCCCCACGTGGCCGGATCCGGCTCCGCGTTGACGCCTGACGCCGACGCGGTTACAACCGGCCAATCGCCAGGTGTGCATGCGTCCGTATACAAGATGAATGCAGAACCGGAACCTGATCACGACCGCGTGCCACTCGAGGGCGAAACACCGACGGGTATCCGCAGCGGTCGGCGATGTACGATTGGGCTTACCATCCCCCCACCGTGGCACCGCCGGTTGTCCGCACCCGCTCGGTAGCAACACCCGGCAGGAGCCAGCGACATGACGCAACCGGAATCCGCGCAGACGTCGGAACCACACGCAAGCGCCGCAGCCGTCGCGGTCGATGACGCCGTCGCTCAAGGCCCCACGACACCACAAGACGCG
>JBHHVO010000261.1:0-4871 GCA_046754365.1 Phycisphaerae bacterium
CGCGACGCTCGAGGTGCTGCCCGGCAACCGCAGCGCGCACATCGCCGTGGCGCGGTGCGCGTTGGAACGCGGCGATCTGGTCGAGGCGAAGCGGCACTACGCCAGGGCGCTGGCGATCAGACCCCACGACATGCCGACCACGATGCGCCTCGTCGAGGTGCTGACCCGGCTCGGGCGCGTCGGCGAAGCGGAGGCGCACTACGCCGACATGCTGTCGCGGCGACCCGCGGACGCGACGCTGCGGTTCAACTACGCCGGGCTGCTCGCGAGCACCGGCCGGACGGAAGACGCGATTCGCGAGCTCCGGCGCGTACTCGACATCGATCCCGAGTTCGAGGCCGCGCGGCGGCGGCTCGCCATCCTCCGCCGCGGTCAGAAGGAACACGAGTAGCACGGCGATCGAAGCCGCGAAATGATGACGTGGGGCGCGGGGTGGTGCCGTGATGGACTCACGATCCTCGGGTGCGCCGAGCGGCCACCCCGCGCTGACGCTTGGGGCTCGGTAGGAACCTCGCCCCCCCTCTACGCGGCTCGGCGGGAGCCTCGCCCCCCCTGCTCGCGGCTCGGCGGGCGCCTCGGCCGCCCGGAACGGCGGTTTGCGGGTGGGGGTTCCGTGTTATACTCCGCCGCGCCATGGGGACTACCGTTACAGCACCGTTGCGCGTGTGTCCGGCGACAGCGACTGCGGTCGTTGAGCCCGTCGATCGCGCCGGTTCACCGGAGTCGGTGGCGATGCGTTTTTCCCGCGCGGCGTGCCCGGCGATGCTCGAGAGCCTGCACGGGCCGAACGGGCACGCCCGGTATTCCATCTTCGCCGCGGATCCGGCGGCGGTGTTTGTCGCCCGCGGCGGCGCGGGCGCTTGTCCGCTTCGCGCGCTGGCGGCGCATATCGCGAAGTTACCCGGGCTCGCGCCGGATCCGGGCGCGCGACTCCCATTCGTCGGCGGCTGGATCGGTTTCATCACCTACGAGGCCGGTCTCGGCGTCGCGGGGTTGGCCGCGGCGGGCGGTGTGTCCAGGGCCGATCGCGCCGGCGTGTCGAGCGTCGCCGGTTCCTCCTACGCGTCCAGCGCCACCCATCATGCCGGTCCATCGGATGTCTCCGGTCCTTCCGGTGTGTCCTATGTCATCGATCGTATCAACATGCCCGGCGTCACCGGTCGCGGCAGCATGGAGGGCCCTGCGTGGCCGGTGGTTCGGTTCTGTCTTTATGACGCGGTGGCGGTGTTGGATCATGACGCCGGACAGTGGTACGTGGCCGCGGTGGCGTGGCCGCAACGCGGGGCGCGATACGTAGCCCGGCGATGTGAGCGCCGCCATCGCGGTCGCGGTGAGGCGGACGAGCTGGCCCTCGTGGCGGCGCGACCGCCCGTGGCGGCGCGGCTCGGGTCGGTTCGGCGTTTGCTGGCGGAGAGCGCATCGCTGAGCGTTTCGCCGCCGCGTCGGCCGAACAGCAGCGCAGCGGTGGCGAACATGTCGCGTGACGCGTACTTCGCGAAGGTTGATCGGGCACTGGGTCACATCGCGGCGGGGAACATTTATCAAGTAAACCTGACGCAGCGGTTCACGTGCACGACGGACGCGGATCCGGCGGATCTGTACCGGCGTTTGCGGGTGGCGAGCCCGTCGTCGCACGCGGCGTACGTGTCTTGGGGCGATCGTGCGGTGATTTCGTCGTCACCCGAGCTGTTCCTTGATGTCCGGGGGGGGCATGTCGTGACGCGTCCGATCAAGGGTACACGCCCGCGGACCGGCGAGCCGGATCGCGACGCGGCGTTTCGGCGCGCGCTGGCCGAGAGCGCGAAGGACCGGGCCGAGCTGACGATGATCGTGGACCTGCTGCGGAACGATCTCGGGCGTGTGTGCTCGTTCGGGAGCGTGAAGGTTCGCGACGCCGGTCGGATCGAGGCGCATCCAACGGTGTTCCACCGCGTCGCGACGATCGACGGGCAGCTCGCGGCGGGTCGCGGATGGCTGGATGTGCTGCTCGCGGCGTTTCCGGGTGGGTCGGTCACGGGGGCGCCGAAGATTCGCGCGATGCACATCATCGCGGCGCTGGAGCCGACACCGCGCGGCGTGTACTGCGGGTCGATCGGGATGATCGGTCTCGACGGGTCGATGTCGCTGAGTATTGCGATTCGCACGATGGTGCAGGCGGGGCGTGTTGTGCACATGTACGCCGGCGGTGCGATCGTGGCGGACAGCACACCCGCGGATGAGTACGACGAGATTCTCGCAAAGGCGGCGGGCATGATGCGGGCGCTGGATTGTCGCGTTAGGTCCGGGCGCCGGTCGCATCGGGTCCGGCGCGATGCCGCATCGTGGTTGAGGCCCATGGGGGCGGCGACATGACGAGCTTCGCGTATCTCAACGGCCGGCTTGTGCCCGAGACGGACGCGTGGGTTACGATCGATGACGGCGGATGGCTCCATGGGGCCGGTTTGTTTGAGACGATGCGCGCGGAACACGGGCGTATCTTCCGGTTGGAATCGCACATCGCGCGGTTGCGGCAATCGGCCGAGGCGTTGCTGCGGCCGATTGCGCAGGAGATCCTCCCGACGCCGGCGGATTTCGCGGCGCTCTTGGAGCGAAACGAGTTGCGTATCGCGCGGGTTCGGCTCACGGTCTCGGCCGGGTCGATGCGCGGGGCGCGGCGGGATGACGCGGCGGATGACGCCGACGATGGGCCCGCGCTGACGGTGTGCGCAACAGTGTCTCCGCTGGGCGGGTATGACGCGGCGGCGTACCGCGCGGGGATGGGTGTGGTGGTGTCGCCGTACCTTCTGTCCCCGTCGGATCCACTCGCGGCGCACAAGACGACGGCGCGGCTGTCTCGGCTTCTGGGGCTTCGCGCCGCACGGGCGGCGGGGTGCGACGAGGCGCTCTGGTTTACGACCGGGCATCACCTGGCGGACGGGTGCGTGAGCAACGTGTTTGTCGTGCGTGGCGGCGTGTTGAAGACACCGCCGGTGGATACGCCGGTGTTGCCCGGGATCGCGCGCGGCGTCGTGCTGGAGCTCGCGGCGGATCGGGACATCGAGACGCAGCAGTGTGCACTGACGATCGACGACGTGCTCGACGCCGACGAAGTGTTCTTGACGAATGCGATCATGCAGGTCATGCCGGTGGTACGGGTCGAGAAGCGGAGCATCAAGGACGGACAGGTCGGGCCCATCGCGTCGCGGTTGCTCGAGGCGTATCGGGACATCGTGCAGCGGGAGTGTGCGGGCGGATAGGCGGCGATCGCTGCCGCCCGGGCGTGCGGCGCACGAGCCGGTCCACCACGGTCAGGATTGGGAAAAGCCGCGGTCGACGCGCACCCGGCCTGCTGTTCGCGTCGCCCGCGGCCAAAGCCATCGGGCACCCGGCTAGCGCGCGTCGTGTAGCCGGCGAGCGGGGTTTTATGGCGCGGTCAAAGGCGAACGCAGCGGGGTCAAAGTCCAAGGTGGTGCGGCCGAAGTCGAGTCGCGGGACGTCGCGCGGGCGGCGGTACGCGGTGGCGGACGTGTGTGCCGCGCTGGACGCGATCGCGCCGCCGGGGCTTGCGCAGTCGTGGGACAACGTCGGGCTGCTTGCGGGGGACGCGGCGGCGCGCGCTCGTTGTGTGCTTTGCTGTATTGATCTGACGCATGCGGTCGTGGCGGAGGCGGTCGCCGCACACGCGGACGTCGTCATGGCGTATCACCCGCCGATCTTTCGACCGATCCCGCGGGTGACGGCGGATGACGCGGTGTTCGGGTGTATCGCCGGCGGGATCGCGGTGTACAGCATGCACACGGCGCTGGATGCGGCGGACGGCGGGACGAACGACGTCATCGCGTCGATGTGTGGCCTGCGTACCACCGAACCGATCGAGTACGTCGACGAACCCGGCGACGCCGCGCGGAAGATCGTGACGTTCGTGCCGGGCGATGCGGCGGACCGCGTCGCGGGCGCGATGGCCGATGCGGGCGCGGGGCGCATCGGGCATTACAGCCATTGCAGCTTCCGGTCGCCGGGGTTGGGCACGTTCTTGGGGGACGCGACGACGCGTCCGGCGGTCGGGGTGCGTGGCCGGCTCGAAGCGGTGGATGAGGTCCGGCTGGAGATGGTGGTTTCCGCCGGGGATGTGCCCGGGGTGGTAAGTGCGCTGCGGCGTACGCATCCGTACGAGGAGCCGGCGTTTGATGTGTATCCGCTGTCGGGGCGCCCGGTGCATGGCATCGGGCGGGTCGGCGCGGTGCCGGGCGCGACGACGCTCGGTCGGCTCGCGCGTCGGTTGAAGCGTGCCGTGCGGGACGCGATCGTGTGGGACGGTGGGGCCGGCGGCGGCGATGGGGACGGTGGCCGGCGGCGATTGGGCGCGGTTCAGATCGTCGGTCCGGCCGATGCCCGAATCGAGCGGGCGGTGATCGTGGTGGGCTCGGCGGGGCGGCTACCGTTTCGTGTCGGGCTGACGTCGGGCGATGTGGTCATCACCGGCGAGATTCGCCACCACGACGCACTGGCGATTCGGCGGTGCGGTGCTGCCGCGATCGCGCTGGGTCATTGGGCGAGCGAACGCCCGGCGCTGGCGCGGGTGGCGTCGCGGCTGGCGGAGGCTTGCCCGGGGATCTCGGTCCGCGTGAGCGTGCGCGACGCGGACCCGTTTCGCGTCGTGTGATGTCGCGGCGCCGAACACGCGGCGGGGTCGGTCAGCTTCCGACGATGCCGTATTTGCGCAGGACCTTGGCCGGGCATGGCATGGTCCGGCGGTACTTGACAACCATCTGTTTCGTGATGTCGTCGCCGTCGACGCGGTAGGTTGTGGCCTCGCGGTGTTTGTCGTCCGTGAAGCGTTCGATGACCTTGTGGGTGTGCTTCGCGCCGGTGGTGTCGGTGGAGGCGTAGGT
>JBHHVO010000262.1:0-4799 GCA_046754365.1 Phycisphaerae bacterium
CCTGGATCGTCTCGGGATACTGGCGGGTTCGATCGGACAACCCGGTCCGGCGCGCGGTGCGGGCGTCGGCCGGCGGGGCTGCGGAGATGCGCCGGGCGCCCGGGTTTCCCGGGTTCCGCGCTGGATCCCGAAGCGAAGGCCGGCGCTCGAGACCACGAGCCGAGCACTGGAAGCCGTCGCCGGGCGCGACCGGGCGGTGCGGAAATGCCTGCGCGTCACTGTGTCCAAGCGCCGATAACATCCGGTGGATCACCTGCGCGGTCGTGTCGTCGTGCCGGGGCGGTCCACCTTGAACGCGGCGCGGCACGCCACGCGCGCGCATCGTGACCGGCGCCCGCGCGGTGGCCCAACACCGCACCGCGCCGGTCCCGGGGACGCGGGGCGAGGAGGTCATGGTGTCGGATTTGGAAGCCAAGATCGTCGACAGCGACGGCCTGCTGCAGGCCGTCGCCGCCGCACGCGCCGCCGGCAAGACCATCGTCCAGTGTCACGGCTGCTTCGACATCGTGCACCCGGGACATATTCGCTACCTGGATTTCGCGCGGCAGCAGGGCGATGTGCTGGTCGTCTCGCTCACGGGCGACTCCCGCGTGTCGAAGGGGGATCAGCGGCCGTACATTCCGCAGGATCTTCGAGCGGAGAACCTCGCGGCGCTCATGTCCGTGGACTACGTCTACATCGACCCGGAACCGACGGCGGAGCGGGTGCTCGCGCGCGTGAGGCCCGATGTGTATGTCAAGGGCCGCGAGTATGAGCACACGACCGACCCCGGCTTTCAGGCCGAGCAGCGGGTCGTCGAGGACTACGGCGGCCGGATCATCTTCTCGAGCGGCGAGATCGTGTTCAGCTCGACCAAGCTGCTCGAGCGCATGCCGGCCAGCCGCGAACTTGAATCGCACCGGCTCAACCTCGTGTGCCAGCGGTATGGCATCACGGCCGGCGGCGTCGCGGATACACTGGAGCGGTTCCGGAACCTCTCGATCGTGGTCGTCGGCGATACGGTGATCGACCGGTACGTGTTTTGCGACGCGTTGGGCGTGGCGAGCGAATCGCCGATGCTGAGTCTGTCACAGTTGGACGAGCGGAGCTACGTCGGCGGCGCGGCGATCGTCGCACGGCATGCGGCGGCGATGGGCGCCCACGCGCTGCTGCTCACGGCGGGCGGCACGGATGATGCGTCGCGCAGGGCTTCGAGCGTGCTATCGCGTGAGGGTGTGGAGCTGCACATGATCGAGTCGCGCCCGACGCTTGTCGAGAAGACCCGCTACCTCGCGTCCGACAGCAAGCTCTTCAAGGTGGACCGCGCGCAGCGTCACCCGCTGGATTCGGTCGCGGAGCGCCGCGCCGCGCTTATCCTCGAACAGCAGGTGCGGATCGCGGACGTCGTGATTCTCTGCGATTTCGGCTATGGCATGATCACCGGCGGACTGCTGCGCCGATGCCTGCCGACGCTGCGCAATAACGCACGCATTCTGTCCGCCGACATCAGCGGCGGACGCGGTAACCTGCTCCATTGCCGCAACGTCGTTCTGCTGTGTCCGACGGAGCGCGAGGCCAGGCTCGCGCTCAACGACTACGACTCGGGTCTGTCGGCCGTCGCGTGGGAGCTGCTCCACCGGACGCAGGCGCGGCATCTCGTCGTGACGCTCGAGAAGCGCGGCATGGTCGCGTTCGAGCGACCGACGCAGGACAGGCGGAGCGCCGCGTGGTCCGGCCGGCTCAAGAGCGAGCCGCTACCGTCGTTCTCGGACCACGCGGTCGATCGGCTCGGGTGCGGCGACGCGCTGCTCGCGGCGATGACGCTGTCGCTTGCGGCCGGCGACGGTCTCATGCAGGCCGCGTACATCGGCAGCGCCGCCGCGGCGATCGAATTGGGGATCATCGGCAATGTCCCCGTCGAGGCGGAGCGCTTGAACCGCTGGCTGGCCACGCGGCCGGAACTCGCCCCACGAACCGCACGACCACGCGTTCCGTACGCGGTCGGCTGACGATCACCGCGGACACCTGCGCCTGCGCAGCCCCCCGGCCATCCGTCGCGCCCACGGCCCTCGTGCGCACGGCAAGCCCCGCGCGTGCGACGGATCCTACACCGGAAAGCCACGGGTGTTGGCGCCGTGGTGGTTGCCCCGTTGGTCGGGCATCGCTGCCCACTTGGCTGCATGCCCGAGCCGCTTGCGCGGGCTCGCGCCTTGGCCGGCGCAACAAGCGGTGATACCTTTCGCGTTGAGATCGATGTGGCCACACGGCGTGATGCGCGAAGGGCATGGCCGTATGGTATGATGCACGGTCCCCGACGCGGTCTCATACCAGGAGCAGGCTGACATGCGCAGCGCGGTCATCATCGACGCGGTACGGACGCCGATCGGGCGGTACGGCGGGGCGCTGAGCGCGGTCCGGCCGGACGATCTGGCCGCCCTGGTCATCCGCAGCATCGTGGAGCGGACCGGCATCGATCCGAGCGTGGTCGATGACGTGTACTTCGGCGCGGCGAATCAGGCGGGTGAGGACAACCGCAACGTCGCGCGGATGGCGGCGCTGCTGGCGGGTCTGCCGGACACCGTGCCCGGTGCGACGATCAACCGGCTGTGTGCGTCGAGCCTCGAGGCGATCAACATCGCCGCGCGGCTCATCGAGGCGGACCACGGCGACGTCTTCATCGCCGGCGGCGTCGAGAGCATGTCGCGCGCACCGATCGTGACGGCCAAGGCGGAGCACGCGTTCAGCCGGAAGGTCGAGACGTATGACACGACGATCGGCTGGCGGTTCACGAATCCGCGGCTCGCCCGCGAATACCATCCCTACTCGATGGGCGAGACGGCCGAAAACGTCGCGCGGCGGTACGAGCTCACACGCGAGGCCCAGGACGCGTTCGCACTCGCATCCCAGATGAAATGCAAGGACGCGATGGCCGCCGGCCGGTTCGATGGCGAGATCGTGCCGGTGACGATTCCGCAGCGCAAGGGCGACCCGATCGTCGTGTCGCGCGACGAGCATCCCCGCCCCGAGACAACGCTCGAGACACTCGCGAAGCTCAAGCCCGCGTTCGCGAAGGACGGCACGGTGACGGCGGGCAACGCGTCGGGGATCAACGACGGCGCGGCGGCGGTGCTGCTGGTGGAAGCAGGCACGGCGCAGCGCCTCGGACTGCGGATCATGGCCGTCGTCGGACCGTCCGCGACGGCGGGTGTGGATCCGGCGTGCATGGGCCTGGGTCCCGTGCCCGCGACCCGCAAGGCCCTGTCACGTGCCGGGCTGGACGTCGACGCGATCGATGTCGTCGAGCTGAACGAGGCGTTCGCGGCGCAATCCTTCGCGTGCATCCGTGATCTCGGTATCGACGCATCGCGCGTAAACCCCAACGGCGGCGCGATCGCGCTCGGTCACCCGCTCGGCTGCAGCGGCGCGCGCATCGCCACAACCCTCCTCCATGAGATGAAACGGCGCGGCGCGCGGCGCGGCCTCGCGACCATGTGCGTCGGCGTCGGGCAAGGCGTAGCAACGGTGTTCGAGCGGCCGTAGCCGGGAGGACGACGATGGACCGGCGGCGGCCGACCCCGGATGCGGCATGTCCTCGCGCTCACGAGCCATCCGGCCCTGGTAAAGTTCGCCGAGATGCTCGAGCGCCATCAATATGGAATCATCCACCACGACACCCATGAGATACACCCCGGCAAACGGGAACGCGTGAGCAACAAGATCCAAGTCATGGAACGCATCGCCGATGGATTCCGCGATCCCGAATCCTTCGCCATCAGACCCGGCAGACCCTACCGGGGCGTTTCGGGTGTCACTGAACGGGCGGAGAACCATACAATAACATGGAGACCTTCTTGGGGCATACCACTTGCAACAACCACGAAAAGAGGGTCTCCGGACACGGCGCATCGCCGAGGAGGGCGCCCGCGACAAGTCAAGTGGAATTGTGTTGACGCGCGCATACAGGAGGAGGTCAATGCCGCCGGCCACGCGTAAATCACTGGCGTCGCGATGCCACCGTTTTGCGCGCAAGCCGAACCGGCATCCTCGCTCAACGCCGAGACACTGAGGCAGTGTGATTTCCTCCTGACACTTTGTTGCCGGCTCGCGGCCGGTTCCACGGCGACTGGGCGAACTTGCTGTACCGGGACCGCGCGGGGCATCTCCTCGTCGCCGACCATCTCGTCGCCCATCATGACTTCATCCACCGTGCTATCGGCCGGGACCATGCGCGGCTATACTGGGGCGATGGACAGGCGGGCGGTTCGCGGCTCACAGACGGGCGGTTCGCGGCCCGTGGATCCGTAGTGGTCGATCGACAGTACAACGGAGGGGGCGCCGCGTTGCTCATCGGGATACTTTCAGATAGTCACGGCGACCATGCAGCGGTTCGGCGGGCCGTGGCACGCTTCGACGCGTTTGGCGTCGGGCATATCATCCATTGCGGTGACGTCGGTGGGACGGCCGTGTTTGAAGAACTCGCCGGCCGGGCGTGTACGTTCGTGTGGGGCAACACCGATTATGCAGACGACGCACTGCTCGCGTTCCTCGCCGCGGCCGGTTTCACACTGCCGGCCACGCCGCCGACCATTGTCTCATGGGACGGCCGGCGCGTCGCCGTGTTCCACGGGCACGAGCGGGCGTTTTCCGATGCGGCGTCTCTCGACGTCGACTACGTCCTGCACGGTCATACGCACGTCGCCCGTGACGACCGCACGGACGGCAAGCGGTTCATCAACCCCGGCGCACTGCACCGCGCACGCGTCAAGACCGTCGCCACACTCGACACGACCACCGACGTGCTCACGTTCCACGAAATACCG
>JBHHVO010000263.1:0-4796 GCA_046754365.1 Phycisphaerae bacterium
GTGACGGGTTCGCGCGGGCTCGGGCCCGCCCCGTGCGGGGTGGTGACACGTGAGCCACCGGGTCGTGGTGCATGGCGAGATTCGTGAAGAAGCGTATCAACGGGATCGAGCTCGTCGGGTTCTCGCTTGCGGGCGAGGAGACCGTGATCACCGTGCCGGAGTACAACGTGTGCTTCGACGTGGGTCGGGCACCGCGCGACGTCATCCCGATCGACAACGTATGTCTCAGTCACGGGCACATGGACCACGCGGCCGGGGTGGCGTATTACTTCTCCCAGCGCGGTTTCATCGGGACGTCCCCCGGGCGCGTGATCGTTCATCGCTGCCTCGCGCAGGCGATTCAACGGCTCATGGATGTCTGGGCGGACATCGAGGGCCACCATGCGCCGGGCGAGGTGTGCGGCGTGGAACACCTTGTGGAAGTGGGGATCCGCCGGAATCTCGTCGTGCGGGCGTTCGACGTGAACCACGGCCCGGGCTGCCTCGGGTATACGCTGGTGGAATCGCGGCACAAGCTCAAGCCCGAGCTGGCCGGTAAGAGCGGTCCGCAGCTCGTGGCGCTCAAGCGGCAGGGTGTTGCGATCGAGGATCGGACGGAGGTGTCGCTGCTGACGTATTCGGGGGACACGGCGCTCGGGCGGTTCCTCGACCTGGGGTTTGTGCGCGCGAGTCAGGCGGCGCTCATCGAGTGCACGTTCTTCGACCGGGACCACGTCGACCGGGCGCGGGCGGGGCGACACATCCACGTGAGCGACCTGCCGCGCGTGCTCGAGGCGATCCCGAACGCACAGGTGCTGCTGACGCACGTGACGCGGCGTACGGCCCTGCAGCAGGCGAAGCGCTTGCTCGCCGACGTGCTCAAGCCGGCGGACCGCGAGCGCGTGGGGTTGTTCATGGACCGCCCGCCGCGCGGCGCGGTGCGCCGACCGGTGCCGAACGGGGTGGCCGCGGAAGATTGAGACCGGTGGATCGCGGAGACGGGGCGGCGGCACGGTGTGCGTGATCGAGGGCTACGTCCGGCACGGGGGCCGGACGCTACGTGGCGACCACTGATCCCGGATTCCGGATCGCTGGCAACGTCCACGCCCGTATCGGCTCGGCGGGAGCCTCGCCCTCCCGCAGAGGCTCCGCGGGAGCGTTGCCCTCCCATGTTGCCCTCGCGCTTGGCTCGGCGGGAGCCTCGCGCTCCCGCAGAGGCCCGGCGGGGACCTCGCCCTCTCGCGGTGTGGTGGCCCGGCGGAGGGCTCGCGCTTCCGCGGTGTGCTATTGCAGGTCGAAGAGGCGGTTGTCATCCGTCGCGCCGAACCAGCCGATGTCGCGTTGTTCCGGGTTGCCGTCGTAGAGACCGCTGGACCAGGTGAACGTCCGGCGGTGTGCGTCGACGTGGCCGTCGCACCATGCGACGTTCGCGTGGCGGGCGTGGCGGAAGTGGATCGATGGGTCGGCGCGCGTGCCGAACCGGGGATGGAATCGCGGCTCGGCGAAGCTGTAGGGTATCACGTCGCCGCTCGTGAACGCGGCATCGGTGAACATGACGGTCTCGGCGGGTCGGGCGACGCGGTGGGTGAACGCGCCCGTGCGATCGCTTACGACAACGTGGACACCCGGCGCGGCCTCGACGCGTTGCGTTCCGACGTAGGCATTGTTGTAGCCGTACCCGCCGGTGCCGGCCTCGAAGCCGACGAGGCGTGCGTCAAACGTCGGACATTGCCGCACGGCCCCGCCGGGATCGAGGTACGGCGCGAGCGGCCCGGTGGCGGGGTCGAACGGCTCGTCGTGGGTCGCGCGGGCGCCGTGCCAGCGGTGCAGGTTGTGCTGGAAGTCCGCGGCTCCGGGCGCGTAGCGTCCGTGTGACGCGTCGGCGTAGAGGTCGTTGGCGACGGCGAGCTGGTGGATGTTGGCCCGGCACACGACGGCCTTCGCATGGTTTCTCGCGTGCGCCAGACCGGGGAGCAAGACCGCCAGGAGCAGTCCGAGCACGCCGACGACGACGAGCAGCTCGACCATGGAGAACGCGCCGGTGCGTTGTCCGCTCGTGCGCGCGCGGGATCGGCGTTGGGTCGATCGCATGCGATGCGCGGTGTGGTGCGCGCGTGGGCGTGGCGCTGGTGGGATCATGGTGTCGGCCCGATGAGGCGGTCGACGAGCGCGGCGGCGTCGAGCAGGTCGATGACGCCGTCTTGGTTGCGATCGAGGCGCGGGCACGCGGGCGGCGCCGGCTCGCCCGGCGCGAAGCATCGCTGGAGGCCGGCGATATCGGCGAGATCGATGTCGCCGTCTCCGTCGTGATCACCGAACGGATCGGGCGCGACGTCGGCGACGGCGTCGATCTCGGCCGACTTCTCGCCGAACACGGGTGATACGGCGGTGACCGCGCTCGTGACGCGGATGAAGTCAAAGCCTGTGGCGCCCGCGGGTTTGCCGGTCGTGGGATCGATCGCCCAGGCGATGTCGAACGCGTCGCCGCCGCCGGATCCGGCGGTGATGCCGACGCGGCGCGGGTCGTCCGGCGTGGTGTAGAACGCGTCGGGTGTCACACCCGTGTCATCGGCGACGCCGTCCGCGTCCAGGTCTCCGAGCACGAGTGTCGGCGTGTAATCGGCATACCCGAAGATGCCCTCGGTGTCGCTGCCCGTTGCCGGGTTGTGCACGACCGGCGGCGCGAAGATGTCCAACGGCAAGGCATGGGCGTCGGTGGTCCACACGCCGGACGCGCCCGGCGGAATCCATGTCGCGTCGGCGGGCGGATACGTGTCGTCGTCGGTGTCGTCGTCCCATGTCTGGGCGGTGTACTGGCCGGCGGGGTCCGGGATGTGGGTGCCGGGGATGAGATACCACGGTTCGTCGGGCGGTCCGTCCGGGACGCCGTTGCCGTTGACATCCGTGCTGATCTCGATGGTCGCGCATTCGGCCCAGTGGCTTTCCGGGTCGCTGCCGACCCAGTATGCGTTGCCGAACACGATCGCGTCGACGCCGAACGGATTGAGCGCGTCGTCGGTGACGGTGTGCTCAAACGCGAGCGTGATCGATCCGCCGAAGCCGCCGAGCGAGACGACGGACGTGTTGTCCGGTGCGCTGACGCCGCCGCCGGTGGGTGGGCCGAGGGCTTGCGTCGCGTCGTTGAACGTCGGGTCGTTGACGAACTGCCCCGGGGCGGGCGCGAAGTCGATGACGTCGACCGCAAACGGCGTATCCGCCCACGTGGTCGCGACACCGAGCGGTAGCACAACCACGGCCGTACGGATACGCAGCGCGGCCGACGACGGTGGGCGTGCCCGTTCGCGCTGCGCCGTGACACCGGGACGCGGCCGATCTGATGCGCGATGTCGCCGCGGTTCCGATGCATGGCGCCGACGCGGTCGTGCTGCCGCGCCTCGGCGGCCCATCATGACGACCCCGACGGCGAGCAGCCAGAGGCCGGCGGGTTCGGGCACGGCGTAGGTGTAGATGGTGTCACCATCGCGGAGGTAGAGTTCGGCGGCGGCGGTGTTGTAGACGATGTCGTAGAAGTTGTCGTCGTTGAGCGCGTCGGGGTCGAGCAGGCGGACTTGTTCCGGGTCGGTCGTGTCGGCCGGTCCGTCGCCGAGGATGGCCGCGGTGACGGCGGACGCGCGGACGAGCGCGGCGAAGTCGACATCTTGACCACCGAACTCGCCGCCGCCGACGTGGAGATTCCCCTCGGCGTCGAAACCGAGCGCGGCGGCGGACAGGATGTCCACGACGAGCGTGCCGCGCGTCTCGAAGTCGACCGGCATGCCGCCGGACAGCGCGGCGGTCCACGCGGCGTGATCGAAGTGCTTGACGGCACCGGTTCCACTCGGCCCGTCCGTGGCGAAGCCGTTGCCGGTATACAGGCCGCCCGATGCATCGAACGCGATCCCGCCGGACGCCCCGCCGATGCCTGTGATGACGGTCGTGTTGATCGGGTCGGCCGGGTTCGGGCTGGCGGTGTCCAAGACCGTGACGACGCTCGGCGCGGGAAACGCGCCGGCGGTCAACGCGAGCGCGCGGTTGTCGACCCATTCGGCGTCGAAGTGGCCGGCGGAAAACCAGCCGCCGTCCAGACCGGACACGTCGAACACGCCGACCTGAAAGTTCGTGAACGCCGCGCCGCCGCCGTTCCCGACGGCGAATCGCGTGCCGTCTGGCGAGACGCGGAGAAACGCCGGGCCGAAGTCGGAAAAATCGCCGCCGGACACCGCACCGGACCATGCAAAGCGCCGCGAACCCACGGCCGTCTCGAGATACACATCCGCGCCGGCGAGCGTGATGAGCCGACCGTCCGCGAGCGCGTCGAACGCGGTCGCGCCCGCGGGGAGCTGGAACGTTTCGACGAGGTCGTAGTCGGTGAATGCGTCGGCGAGGGCGCCGGCGGGCACGAGCGCCCACGACAGCACTAGGATCCACACGCCCCGACGGCGTGCGCAACGGTACGGACGGCGTGCGCAACGGTACGGACGACGGGCCGACCGGCGCTGCGTCCGCGTGGGTGACGGGGACGCCGTGGGCGCGACCCAAGCAAGAGAACGAGGGGATTGATCGCGTTCGATGTCGGGCGCGTTTGGCTCAACGTAGTTGAAAAGGCGTGCACGAACCCGCCCCGGGAGGGCGTACGTGAAAACGCCGGCACGAACCCGCGCCGGGAGGGCGAAGCTCCTGCTGAGCCGCGGTCCCGGCACCGGACACGGCTCGGCGGGAGCCTCGCCCTCCCTTACGCACGGCTCGGCGGGAGCCTCGCCCTCCCTTACGCACGGCTCGGCGGGAGCCTCGCCCTCCCTTACGCACGGCTCGGCGGG
>JBHHVO010000264.1:0-4791 GCA_046754365.1 Phycisphaerae bacterium
ATTTGATACCTCCTTTGAACCGGCGCGTGGCGCGCCGGCATGGGGTTGGAATCTTGCCGGCATTCGGCGTACATAGGGTTGGGAACCACTAGGGACACGCCGGCGTCGTTACCGTCGCGTTGGCGGTGAACGTTACGAGTCCACCCCCCGCGCCCGCGGCGATTGCCACCGTGTCAACCGTCAGCGTCGTCGCGGTCGCCGCGTCGAAGTTCACATCGACACCGATGTCGATATCGTCGATACATACGGCCGCCAGGTCAACGTCATGCGGTCCGCCGGTTCTGAATCCCGCGTCGTCGTCCTGCCCGTCGGGGTAGCACCCGCCGCTGGGGCACGGGCACGTCCCCAAACAGAGCCAGTCGTTCGGATTATGGAAGTTGTCATCGGTACCGCTGCCGGTCCAGGTAAATGGACTGGCCAGCGCGATACCCGCCGCGCCGATTGCGCCGAGCAGCACGGCCGATGCTTGCTTACGTTTCACATCGTGTCTCCTGTTACCAAGACAGGTTGTTCGTTCCGTTCGGGACGCCACAACCGGTGGCGTGCCATTAGGCCCGCGAGGCAGCGGACAACAGCACGCGATTCCGGATGTGTGGCGACACCCGAACCACTTGTGTACACCGCAAGTTGTGCGCTGCGCGGCATCCCCGCGCAGTCTACCCGTCGCCCGCAGGCGGGCGGTCGCGCGAGCGGGTCGGTCGGCCACGTCGCGCGGGGTCACATGGTTGCATGCGAAGCCCGCATGGACGCGGCGCTCATGACACCATGGCGTGGAACGACGCCGCACGGCGGGCCGCGCGCCGAAGCCCCGCCGGCGCAAGTGCTGGTAAGCCTGGGGGGGGGGCAAGATAGATAAGAAAGCGCGGTATATCGACCACTGTCATGATCCCCGCCCAAACAGGACCAAAAACGTACAGACCCGAAACGCTTGTCCAAGCAGTACGTCTCATAATACGAAAGTGGGCAGTGTCAGGTCAAGTAAAAAAACTGAAATGAGTTTAGCGGGGTCCGCGAAACCACCGTCACGCCACGACGGCACCGGCAGCTTATCCACGGCCGGTCGTCATCCGATGAACATACTGGACAAGCGTCGGCTCGGGAACGCAGATCACACATAGGAACCCCACAATGACCACCGCCACCCAGGCACCAGCCCGTCCCAAGCCCCACCGCCGTGGAACCACCGGCGCAGTCAAGGACGTGGATTTCAACCGCATTACCGACGAGCAGTTCCAGATCGCCGCCGAGCATGCCAAGCTCGAGGACGAGATACAGCTTCTGCTGCGCACGCCGTATCGTGAACTGGTCGTGCAAGTCCCGGTGCGGATGGACGACGGGCGGCTCGCGATGTTCCACGCGTACCGTGTTCAGCACAACGGCGTTCGCGGTCCCTACAAGGGCGGCATCCGATACCATCATCGCGTCGACCTCTCGGAAGTCCGATCGCTCGCCGCACTCATGACATGGAAAACGGCGCTCGTCGACATCCCCTTCGGCGGCGCGAAAGGCGGCGTCACGTGTGACCCGACACATATGAGTCGAGCGGAACTCCAGAGCCTCACGCGCGGCTTCACACAGAAAATCGACATGGCCCTCGGGATCTACCGCGACATCCCCGCCCCCGACGTCGGTACCAATCCACAGGTCATGGCATGGATCATGGATGAATACGGCAAAAAACACGGCTACACACCCGCCATCGTAACGGGGAAACCGGTCAACCTCGGCGGCTCACTCGGCCGGGAAGAGGCCACGGGCCGCGGCACCATGATCATCACGCGCGAAGCGTGCCGGAGCCATGGCATAGACCTGAAGCACGCCCGCGTGGCCGTGCAAGGCTTCGGCAATGTCGGGTCATGGGCGGCGCTGCTGCTGTCCAGGCTCGGTGCGAACGTTGTCGCCGTCTCCGATGTCCATGGTGGCATCTTCCAAGACGGCGGGCTCGATCTTGAGCAGGTTATCGACCACCGTGACTGCACGGGAAGCGTGGTCGACATGCCCGGCACCAAGGCCATCGACAACGGCGAATTGCTCGCGCTGGATCTTGACGTGTTGATCCCGGCCGCACTTGGCAGCGCGATTACCGGCGACAACGCCGAAACCGTGTCGGCGCGCCTCGTCGTCGAGGCCGCGAATTCACCCGTAACGCCGGAAGCCGACGACATCCTCAGGCGCCGCGGCATCGAGGTCATCCCCGATATCTTGACAAACGGCGGCGGCGTCACCGTATCCTACTTCGAGTGGGTGCAGAACCTCCAGCAGTTCCGCTGGAGCGTCGACAAGGTCAACCGTGAGCTCGAGACACGGATGGTCGCCGCCTGGCGCGCCGTGAGCGAACGTGCACAGCGCGACCACACCCCACTCCGCATCGCCGCCCACGTCGAAGCCCTACACAAGGTCGCCGCCGCCGCACGCCAGCGATTCTAACGACGCCGCTCCGGACACCACCACCATCGATCCGGACGCGGCGTCAAAACCCCTCCGGAACGCGGAGACACCCGGCGACCGGGCCGCGCGCACGCCCCGGCGGCGCCAACGTGGCCGCATCCACACCCAACAGGACATCCAACCCCGCCGCGACCAACCACTCGAGCGGTACCAGGTCATATACGACCGACGCGACCAGCACATCGACCCGCGCGGGCATGCACCGACAGATCACCGCCGTGATGCCGTGTGTCTCCGCCGCCACATACACCGTCGGGCCCATCGGTACGGGACCGTCTTCCAGAACGCCCGCGACCATCACGTCCGGATGCGCCGCCGCCGACGGCTCCACGCTGAACCGACGCCCGTCAAGCGGCGGTCCGAATGCGTCGCGCGCCGCATCCTCCAACCCGCGCGACACGAACACCACGCGCGACCGGCGCTCCGCATCGCCGACCGTCCCGGTCGACAACACCTCCCACATCATCGGAAACCCATCCAGACCCATCGTCACGCGCACGCCGCGTCCAGCCGGCCGGCACGACTTTGGTCGGCCCTGAGCGGTGGTCCCACGCGGTGGCACGGCGTACCACCACACGAACAACATCTCATCGTGGGGTTGGCCGTGGATCGCGATCGAGGTCTCATCCACGTACATCGTCGGTCTTTCCACATCGACCGCCGCTGCGCCCGCCGGGTCGACATACACCGCCCCAAAGCGATGCGCCGCGTTGCCGGATACGTCATCATCGAAAACCTCATGAACGATCAACGGCGCAAGCTCCGGGGGGATCCCCGCCGGCACCGGTTCGCGCGGTTTGAAGAACACGCCGCGGTCAAACCGCCGCACCGTTTCCACATATGGATCGGCCGGCGTCACGCGCATCGGCGGTGGTACGGTCTGGCCAACCCCTACCGGCGGCAGAGCGGAACGCACCGCTCGATCCGACGGCGGGATGGGATCAGCAAGGCGCGCACGTGGCGAAACGGAATCGGCGGCCTGCACCGGTGGGGGGGTGGAATCGCCGCGCCGCGCGGCGCAGCCGCCGGCAACGCACGCCAGTTGCACCACGACGACGTGCCGGTACAGCCAAACCAGAAACGTGGAACGCCGACGGAACCGCTCCTGGTCGAGCAACGGCGACCCGCGCCGTATCGCGGAGGACCCGCGCGGAATGTGGCACGCACGCGCCATCGCCCGGCGGATCGCGTGCTTCCAGGTCATCGGATCGACATCGCGTCGTTGAACGCCGCGCGGGCGGTCATCGCCGCAAAACGTGCTCGTACACGTCCTCGTTGAAACCGACGACAACGGTCTTCCCCGTGCGGAGCGTAGGGGCGCGCAGGTTCCCGGTCGGACCGAGCATGTGTGACAGCAGCGCGGCGTCGTCCGGCGCATCCCTGGCGCGCGCGAACCGCACGACCTTGCTGCCGCGCGCCACAATCACCGTAGCCGCCGACCGCGCAAGCCGCAGCGCATCCTCGCGCCCGAGACGGGCCTTCGCGTCGACGACCTCGCCCACATGTACACCGGCATCCGCAAGGAACCCCTGCGCCCGCTTGCACGACCCTCACCCCCTCCGGTGGTAATACCATTCAACCGTTCTCGCCATCGCCGGACCTCCTGATCATGCGGTTCCGCGACAGCCCGCCACGCCGCGGAAGGCATGCGCCCGCCCAACCGCTGGACCAACGCGTTGTGGGGTGTTGGCGCGACCCACCCCACGGTTGGGCAATCCACCGCCGGCCAGTGCATCGGCCCTTCATGCTCCGGCGCACCGCGAGCACACCCCCGAGCATCGTATTCGCTGGACGAACAAGCTTCCACCGCTACCACGAACCGGCGGAGCGTAGCGCGTGTCGCTCACGACGCCGGCGGCGCGCGGCCACGGGGCACCTGGGCGCTACGCCGCGACGGCGGGCCCACACGAGCGCACAGCGCGCACCGTGCGGAACTCCACCCCCACCTCGTGCCGGGATACGCCTTTGGTGCGTTTGCACAAGTCGCGGGAGTCTGCGGCTTGCGGGTTTCCACGATGCGGGGTATAATCCTAAATGCACGGATGCGTCGCCCGATTCGATCACGTGGGCCGGCTCAGGCTGGCATGCGTGCCGGTCGCGGCTTGGCGATCACGTCGATACATCTTGACGGAGGTAAGGTCATGACGATCGCGAATTCGGAACGGAACATGTCGGCGCCGTCGGACGCCAGCATCGCGTCACTCTTGGATCGGCTCGAGTGCCTTCTCAATGACTTCCCGGCCGAAACCTGTGCGGCCGAATGCTGCGAAGCCATCAGCACGTTGCTTCGGGCGCTGCACGCCAAAATCCGCACGCATCACGCGTCGGATTCCCTCGATGACC
>JBHHVO010000265.1:0-4767 GCA_046754365.1 Phycisphaerae bacterium
CGCCGGGCATCAGCTCCCGGTCATCGTAACGGCGGGGGGGGCGGCGCCGGCGGAGTCGGCGGGCGGGGGCTTCCCGCTCGGCGTCGTCGAGGATGCGACGTTTACCACCACGACCATCCCGGGCGTCGGGGATGCGCCGTTCGTGTTCTTCGCGTACACGGACGGCGTGACCGAGGCCGCGAACGCCGACAGGGAGCTGTTTGGTACGGATCGCCTCATGGCGCTGCTGGACGCGTCGCGCGACCTTGGCCCCGGCGCACTCGTCACCAAGGTCCGCAAGGCGGTGGCGGGGTTCGCGGGCGGCGCCGCCCAGAGCGACGACATCACGATGCTCGCGGCCCGCGTCGGGTGAGGTCCATGTCTTGGCCGCCCCGCGCGTATGCGGGGTGGATCTTCGGGGTCCGTTCGCAAGAGTGCCGCCGGGCACGCCGATAACGAGTGCAGCGTGCCGTTGCGCGCGACGTGACCAACATGAGCTATTGCGGTGCGGCGAGGACCATGCCTTGTCGCTCCCTGCGATGGGGGACCGGCCCATGCGAACGTGGATTGGCTCGACGATCATCCTGGCGGGTGTGACGGCGGCGTGTGTTGTCGCGTGTCGCGTCAACGTCAACGATCTCTTTACCGGAGAGGACTTCCTCACAACGGGATCGACGCGGAGCTTCTTCACCGCGATCCAGGTCGACCCGCGCAGTGAGGATTCGGCCGGCCCGGCGTTCGTCGTGGCCGCGGATCTGGATGACGACGGCATGACCGACCTTGTATCCGCGTGGAAACAGACGCAGCCGGTTCAGCTCCACCTTCAGCGGCGCAGCGCCACCGGCGCGATCACGTTCGAGACGACCACGTTGGCCGATAATCTCCCGGCGGTGAGCGTTGCGGGCCTGTCCGTCGCGGACTTCGACGCGGATGGGCGACCGGACATCGCGGTTCTGACGAAAAAGGCGCCGCTTCTGACGACCGGGTGCCTGGACGGGCAGGCGGCGGAGGGGCTCGCGGGCGCGATCGCGATTTACATCGCCCCGACCGATCCCGCACAGGTCAAGCAGGCGCTGGCGTGGCGGCAAATCCCGGTCGGCACGTCGTTTCTCAGCGGGTCCGGCGACGGCACCGGGGCGCCGGAGCACGACGGCTTCACCTCGATGGCGGTTGGCGACATGGATCAGGACGGCGACATGGACGTCGTTGTGGCGTGGAACACGACGTGTGCGGGCGGGAACCGGATCCTTCTCTTCACCAACCTTGGTCCCGGGCAGGTCCGGGATGGGACGTGGTCGGTGACGCCGTTGCCGGACTCGTTCGCCGATAATGTGGCGGTCAAGGACGTTGCGCTCGCGGATGTGGACCGCGACGGGGACCTGGACGTGATTGCCACGCGCCCCGAGTCGGATTCACTGGTTCAGGAACCCGACGATCGATGTCGAGGACGATTTCCACGTTTCGGACGGACAGTGGCAAGTCGGCGTGGTCGGACAGATCGACACGGGTGCGGACATCATCCGATTGGGCGACATCGACCGGGACGGCATTGTGGACGTGGTCGTGCGGTCCACGAGCGGACGCGTGATCCAGTGGCTCAAGGGACCGATCGGCCCGACGAGCGCATCGGTCGGCAATGTCGCGTGGCAGGTGTTTACGCTCGCCGAGTTGTCGGACCGAACGCCGGAGGCGATTGCGCTGGGCGACCTGAACGCCGACGGACAACTTGAAGTCGTCGCGGCGGCGGGCGGCGGGCTCGTGTGGTTCGATGCCCAGCGCGCGCCGAGCGTGTTCGACCAGTGGACGGAGGTCACGATCGTAGACCCTGACCAGCCCGTATTGACCACGGCGGACCCGCCTCAGCCGGCCGATCCGACGACGGCGCAGACCGTCGCCCAGCAGGAGCTCGTCGGTGGTACATCCATCAACGCCGTCCTGATCGTCGATCTCGACGGTGACGGCGCGAACGACTTCGTCGCAACCCTTGACCGCAGCGCACAGAGCGGTCTGAGCAACGACGCGCTCGTGTGGTTCCGCAACAGCGGCACGTAGCGTCACACGCGGCGAGGCAACGGGAGCGGTCGCAGCCCGCACCGTGCCCGTATCCGCGGCGTAGGGGCCCGCCCGTCAGCGCGGTGGGCGCGAGCCCGCCGACGCCTCGCGCAACATGCCACCGGGCCCCAAGCCCGGTGCTCTGATCACGTCCCGACGCCGACACCGTCACGGACCCTGCGTTCACGTCGTCGCCGGCAGACGCTTGTCAAATCATCGCGTACGCCTACACTATGGTGCTTCGGCCCCGACGACTCGTGGGGTCCGGCATGGCGGCTCGCGTGGTCCAGCGTCACGCGGCGCGCCGGATCGGCCCGGTGAGGCGACGGGCGGGATTCGAGTAGGCCAGGTAGAGCACCCGACCATGACCGCGACATTGGAAGAGATCGAGGGACAGATTCAGGCAGGCCGTTGTGACGAGGCGCGTGCGGCGCTCGCACGGGTTCGTGAGGCGGACGACACCCGTGTCGGGCTCATGTATCTGCGTGGTCGGCTTCAAGAGGCGGAATACGATCGCGCCGGTGCGCTGGAGCACTATGAGGCCGTGCTCGAGGCGGATCCGACGCACACCGGTGCGATGTTCCGCGCGGCCCGGCTGTGGGACCTGTACGGCAACGACGAGCGTGCGATCGAGCTTTATGAGCGCTGCACAGAGCAGGACCGGGCACCGGTCAACGCGCTGATCAACCTCGCGGTGCTCTATGAGGACTACGGCCAGCTTGATGAGGCGGGTGTGTGCCTCAGCAGCGTCCTCAACGAAACGCCGACCCATTTCCGGGCGGAGCATTTCCTCGATTCCGTCGACAGCACGTACACCATGGTCTACGACGAGCGGCGGCAGATGGACCGCGACAAGCGGAACGCCGTCCTGGATCAACAGATCGGGGATTTCGAGCTTAGTGTCCGAAGTCGCAACTGCCTCAAACAGATGAACATCCGCACCATCGGCGACCTGCTCATGGTGACCGAGGCGGAGCTGTTGTCGTACAAGAACTTTGGTGAGACGTCGCTCTCGGAAATCAAGGCCCTACTCACGCAGAAGAACTTGACACTTGGCCAGGGGCTCAAGGAGGAGGGCGCGGGTGGGCAGCCACCGGCCGCGGCCGCCGCGGCCCAAACGCAAGTAACGATTGACGATCCGGCCCTCGCGCTGCGCAGCGTCGCCGAGCTCGATCTCCCGGTCCGGGCGCGGAAATGCCTTCAGCGGTTGGGTATTTCCACCCTTGGTGAGCTCGTGCAGCATACCGAGGCGGAGCTCATGTCGATCAAGAACTTTGGCCAGACGTCGCTCCACGAGATCAAGCAGATGCTGGGGCAATACGGGCTGGACCTGCGGTCGCCGCAATGATCTTCGGCGGGGTACGGCGACGGGGAATCCCGGCGCATCCCCGTGTGCTTTGCGGTTGCATTGTGCTGGCTGGATGCCGGTGTGACGCACCCCCACCTCGACCGGCCGGACCGCCGGTCTCCACCACTACCCCCCGCGCGATCCGGGCTGTTCGCGTGCTCATCGTGGATCGCGCGGCACGCTTGCGCATCCGGACGGGCGGCGGCGTGCTGCTTTTACCGGGCCCGACCCCCGTGCACGAGGAGCAACGCGAGGCTGCCGAAACGATCGACGCGATCGATTGGACGATCATGTCAGCCGACGCTGCGGGCCGGCTCAACCTGGGCGATCGGAAACTCGATCTCGCGGAGGTCGTGCTCGAGGGCGGTGACGGCTGGATCGAGGTCGCTGCTGAAACCAATGGGACGTGGTCGCTGACGCGGCGGTACCCGGGTCGGCTGCGGCTTGTGGTGGATCGCAGCGGCCGACTCTCCGCCGTGAACCTCGTCGATGTCGAGGCGTACGTCGCATGCGTCGTCCCCCACGAGGTCTGGCCGAACTTTCACCGTGAGGCGTTGCGTGCCCAGGCGATCGCGTCCCGCACGTTCGTGTTGTACCAGATGCTCGGCCGATGCGACGAAGCGTACGACGTGGTGGCCACCGAGGCCGCTCAGGTATACCAGGGCCTGCAGACGGGTGACACGGCGCGGCAGGCCGTGGCGGCGGCCGCGTACACGCACGGCGTCGTGTGCACATGGCGCGACGGTGGCGAGGATCGACTCTTCCCGACCTACTACAGCGCCGCGTGCGGCGGGATGTCTCAATCGGCGGAGGTCTTCGGTGAGCCGCTGGACACCCTGCCGCTCGCGGGCGGCGTCGCGTGCGATTTCTGCAGCATCGCGCCGGCGGGGATGTACCGTTGGGGGCCGGTGGTGCTTCCCGCGCGCGACGTCGCGGCACGGCTCGTCGCCAGGTATCCCGAACTCGCGCCGCTCGGGGCGGTCGTCCGGGTCGACGTCACGGCGCGAACGCGCTCGGGTCGACCGCGCACGCTTCGGTTCTCGGATCGCGCCGGGCGCCGCCGCGACGTTACGGCCGAGCAGTTCCGCTTGGCGATGGGACCCCGAACCGTTCGCAGTACGGATTTCGCGATCCGCGTGCGTGGCCGCGCCGTGCACATCACGTCCGGCCGGGGCTTTGGCCATGGCATCGGCCTCTGTCAATGGGGCATGCAGGGCCAGGCCGTCACGGGCGCGCAAGCGGGCGCGATCCTGCGATACTATTACCCCGGTTCTAAGCTGACACGCGTGTATTGACTGGTGTTGGGCAGGGCGGGGGACTCACGCTGGTCCGCGCAGCGGACCCGACGCGACGTTGCCACCAAGCTCGAGCGGATGGGTATCCCCGTT
>JBHHVO010000266.1:0-4757 GCA_046754365.1 Phycisphaerae bacterium
ACGCACTGGCCGCCGAGCTGCCCAACGCGCGGCCGGCCAGCCGGTTGGCCGCGTCAGGCGTCGACGCGCTCGCGATCGACATCACCACCGCGCTGCGGTCCTTGTGCAGCATGGGGTCGGTGTCTTGACCTCCCGGGCCGCGCCGACCGTCGTACACCTCATCGACACGCTCGACACCGGCGGCACGCAACGCGCGCTCGTCGCGTTGCTCGAGGCGCTTGATCCCACGGCGTTTCGCCACGTCGTCGTCACGCTCCGCGAACCCGGCCCGACGGCCGCGCGGCTCCCCGACCATGTCGCGTGCCGACCGTTGCACGTCGTCGGGCGAAGGCGATCCGCCGGTGTCACGCTCGCGCGGCTCGTGCGGCGCTGGCGAGCGCGGATGATCCACGCGCGGAACACGGGATGCTGGTTCGACGCCACCGTCGCCCGCGTCCTTAACCCGAGCGTTCGACTCATCCTTGGTTACCACGGCATGGACGCGGCGCGCCCACTCACACGATGCCAGCGCCGCAAGGCGATCTGGGGCATGCGGGTCGGCGCCCGTTTCACCAGCGTCTCGCGCGAGGGTCGCCGCCGGTTGCACATGGATGCGCGTATCCACACCGACCGGATTGACGTCCTACCGAACGGCGTCGACGTCGCGCGCTTCAAACCCGCCGGCGCCGCGGCGCGCCAATCCGCCCGGCGTGCACTCGGCATCCACGAACGCGATTTCGTCGTCGGCACCGTGGCGATGCTCACACCGGTCAAAGGACATGCCGGACTCATCGCGGCCGTGGCGCGGGCCGCAGAACGCGTGGCCGACATCCGCCTGCTCATCGTCGGGGATGGCCCGCGCCGCGCGACGTTGCATGCGCAGGCCCGCGCTATGGGGATCGCCGATCGCACCGTCTGGGCCGGCCACCGTGACGACGTGGTGCCGCTACTCGGTGCGATGGACCTGTACGCCTGCAGCAGCGCTGTCGAGGGCGTGAGCAATGCCATGCTCGAGGCGCTGGCTTCGGGCCTACCGGTCGTCACCACCGACGTCGGCGATCATGCCTCCGTCGTCCGCGACGGCGTGGAAGGAAGGGTCGTGCCCCACGGTGCCACCACCGCGCTCGCCGACGCCATCGTTCAACTCGCCCTGGACACGAGCGCCCGCACATCGGTGGCATCGGCCGCACGCACACGCGCCGAGATGTATAGCTTCGACCGCACCGTCCGCGCCTACGAGCGCTACTACAAGCGCAGTTGCCGATGTGCATGACCGCCACGCGACGTGAATCGTCAATGCGGCGGCATGCCTCCTGCGCGTGCGGTGGCCGGTCGTTGCGTCGCGTCAGTGGGCGGCGGAGCGGCGTCGTCCCCGAGGCGGGATGGACGCGCGCGTCGCAGTCGAACCGCCCGGTCGCCGAAACACAGCGCCACGTCTTCATCCCGCGCACATAGATAGCACTTTAATTCTGGCAGTATGCGTGATTCGTTCCGGCCGACGCCCGATCGCGTTCCCTCGTCGTGACCTCATTGCGGCCGGCCGTCGTGTAGAAGGGATCGAGACAGTGACGCTCGTACGAACCGCCCGAAGAGTCCGTTGCATGCTCACCGCGTCGCCGCACTTCGTATGTCTCTGAACTTTGTATACCGTCGATGCAGGCACGACGACGCAGTTTTGGAAACTACTGTATCCCGCGCGGTTCGGAGCATGCACGATTCTTCAGCGTGTGTGCATCCAAACAAGGACGGCCCAGCAACTGCGTCGAGGCCACGGGCGCGTGCGGCGCTCCGGTCGGCATGCCGCGTTGCGATCTGCCCGGTGATGCCGGGTTGTCCTGGTCCGAGAAATTACCGCGCCGCGGTGCAGGCGCCTTGAATTCACGCGGCGTTTCGTTATCCTAATAGGTTGGTCGTCCGAATTGCTCGACGCTCGGTACATGCTCGTTTGTGATTCCCTGTTGAGTAGGTATGGCGAGTCCGACAAGTCGACACGTGGGTTCACACAGGTCTGTTTTGGAGATCACTATGCGCACGGGAAGTCGGAGCGGGAAACGTGGCAGGGCTTTGGCCCTTATCGGATGGGGCATCGCGGTGGGTATGGGCGGCGGCATCGTCACGACTGGTCGCGCGGCGGCGCGCGTCGACGGCGACGAGCGGGCCGCGGCGCCGGCACGGGCTGACGTGCTTCGCCAGGCCGCCGGCGACGCGCTCGGCCTTCTCGACGGTACGGTGATTGAGCTTGACATAGACCCGGTCCCGGGCGTACCGGTGATGGTGGACGTGCCACTGGGGGATGCGTGGCACACCGTCGTCCTCGAGCCGCAGTCGGTGCGCGCGCCCGGCTATCAAGTGCTCGCGCAGGTTGAAGACGGGTCCTATGTCGTACACGAGCCCGGCCCGGTCCGCACGCTCCGTGGGGTGGTCGAAGGTATCGAAGGGAGCGCAGCGGCCGGGTCCGTGCTGGTGGACGGGTTGTATGCGCGGATCATGCTCGACCTCGAGGATGAGTATTGGATCGAACCGATCGGGTCGCGCGTCGCGGGGGCCGGGCCCAACGACTATGTGGTGTATCGCGGCGAGGATGTGCTCCCGCACGGCGGCGCGTGCGCGAACGAGGCGAAGCGCCCTCGTTTCCAGAGCCTCAAGGAGACCGGCGGCGGCGTCGCGGGAACCGGTTGCGGCGGCGCGGTATGCGTCGCGGAGCTGGGCGTTGATGCGGATACGGAGTATTTCAACGCGCACGGCAGCGTCGCCGGCACGGAGGCGCAGATCAACGCCGTCATCAACACCGTGAACGTGCAATACGAGTCGCAAGTCGCGATCACGCATTTGATCACGACGATCATCGTGCGCACGTCGACGGACCCGTATACCACCACCGATCCCCAGGGCCGCCTGTGCCAGTTCATCCTCGAATGGACCAACAACCAAACCGGCATTCAGCGCGACGTCGCCCACCTGTTCACCGGCGCGAACCTGAACGGGGGTGTCATCGGCATCGCGGCCGACATCGGCGGCACGGGCATTTGCGTCAATTCCGGCTGTTGCGGCTGCGGACAGTTCGGAACGCAGGGTTCGTACACCTTGGCACAGTCGGACTTCAACGGAAACTTCAGTTGCGCGACGGACCTGAGCGCCCATGAGCTCGGCCACCTCTGGGGCGCGTTCCATTGCAATTGCCCGAGCAACACGATGAACCCGTTCATTACGTGCGCCAACAACTTCAGCGCGGGAAGCATCAACTCGATCACGGCGTATCGCGACACACGCTTGTGCCTGGACGGTTCGGGGCCGCCGCCGGTATGCGGCAACGGCATCGTCGAGCCGGGGGAGCAGTGCGATCCGCCCGACGGCGTCACGTGCGACGCGAATTGCCAGTTCATCGGCAACCCGGTGTGCACGCCGTCGGCGGGAGACTGCTGCACGGCCAACGGTACGCCGGGCTGCAACGACTCCGCGTGCTGCGACGCGATCTGCGCGTTTGACCCGTTTTGTTGCGACACATCCTGGGATTCCATTTGCGCGAATGAGGCGGCCGTGAACGGGAGCTGCCCGTGCGGCGCCGGCGGACCGGCCAATGACAATTGTGCCGACGCCGTGACGATTCCCGCCGGCGACACGGCGTTCGACACCAACGGCGCGACGACGGACGGTCCGTCCCATCCGGAGTGCGATTTCGGGTTCGGCGACGGCGGGGCCGTGATGAGCGACATCTGGTACGCGTTTACGCCGGACTGCGACGGCGACCTGACGGTGAGCACGTGCAACACCGCGAACTACGATACGAAAATCGCGGTCTACAGTGGGTGTAGTTGTCCGCCGACGAACCTGCTGGGATGCAACGACGATGGTACGGGTTGCGCCGGGTTCACGTCCCTGCTGACGGTACCCGTGACGAGCGGCGTGTGCACGCTCATTCGCGTCGGCGGCTTCAACGGCGCCACGGGGTCCGGTACGCTCAACCTGACCCTGGATTGCGGCGCGACCTGCACCCCCCCCGACTGCAACGACGGCAATCCCTGCACGCAGGACATCTGCAATGCCGGGCAGTGCACACATCCGCCGATGCCGGCAGGAACCGCGTGCGGCAGCCCGGGCAACTCCGACTGTGACAACCCGGACACGTGCGACGGCGCGGGGAACTGCCAGGCCAACAACGAGCCGAACGGTGCGCCATGTCCCGACGACGGCAACCAGTGCACCGACGACGTGTGCGGCGCGGGCGCGTGCACCCACCCGAACGCGCCCAACGGTACGCCGTGCAACGACGGCCTCTTCTGTACGGTCGGTGACGCTTGCACCGGCGGTGCATGCGGCGGGCAGCCGCGGAACTGTGCGGACGGCGTCGCATGTACCGCCGATACGTGCAACGAAGGCAACGACACGTGCCTGCACGTGCCCGACGACGGCGTGTGCGACAACGGTGACGTGTGTGACGGCGTGGAAACGTGTAATGCCGGTACGGGGTGTGTCGGCGGCACACCGCTCGTGTGTGACGACGGGAATCCGTGTACGCAGGATCTGTGTGATCCCGCCACCGGATGTGCGTTCCCACCGGCGCCCGCCGGTACGCCTTGCACGGGCAACGGTGTCGGGCCCTGCACCGGCCCCGACGTGTGCAACGGCGCGGGTGGCTGCGACGACAACGACGCGCCGGACGGCCCGAACCCGGCGTGCGACGACCAGGACGTGTGTACCTCGGACGAGTGCAGCGCGGGCATGTGCACCCACCCCAACGCGCCGCCGGGCTCGGGGTGCACGCGGCGCGTCTTCATGTT
>JBHHVO010000267.1:0-4740 GCA_046754365.1 Phycisphaerae bacterium
AAGAACCATTCGAACGGCGTGCATTACCAGCAGGGCGCGCGAACCCGGGCGATCCGCGAACCGCTACCGCCACCTGCTGGGGGGAAGCGATCGCGGCGGCGTGTCCGACGCGGTGCAGGTTTATGGGACGCCTCCGGCGACGCGATCGGCCATGCCACCCGGCGCGCCGGCCACCGCACCACCCGCCGCGCACGATGCGCTACCGGCCGACGCTACGGCGTCACGGCCGTCGGCGTGCGACGCCGGTCAGGGGGTCGATGCCGGAAGCGTTGCATCGCTGGTGCGTCGCGTCGCGTCGCTGGAGCGGCGTGTGGATGAGCTCTTCCGGATTGTAGCGCCGCGCGCCGCGGGTGACGCCGCGGACCCGGGGCGTACGACGGAGAACGATGGGGACGATCCGGTCGACGCGGACGTCGGGGGTATTCATCCTTGTTGAGGAAGGCTCCACGTACGAGCCGGTGGGAAGTGGATCAGGACGCATCGAGTCACCCCCGGTTTGGGGGGGTGAACCAAGCCAGTGGAACCACGTGCAGTCGGTTGCTGCACCATATTGAGGAGGCAATGCCATGTCGTTCTTTACACCGCCACGAGATTTCCCGGTATCGCTGAGCGGCCTCCAGGAAGATCTCAACCGCATCATGGAGCGTGTCTGGCACGCCGGCGTGTCCACGGGGCCGTTCGACGGACAGGCGTGGGCGCCGCCGGTGGACATGTACGAGACGGACGACGGCTACACCGTGCTCGTCGAGGTCGCCGGCGTCGAGCCGGCCGGCGTGGACGTGAGCTACGTCGGTCAGGTGCTCACCGTGCGCGGCGACAAGCCGCGTCCGGTCGGTGAGGGCGAGGACCGTCGGTCGATCCGGTCCGAGCGGCGGTACGGTAAGTTCCAGCGGACGCTCGACCTGCCGGCGGACAGCGACCCGGATCGCCTGTCGGCCGAGTGCCGCGCCGGCGTACTGACGATCACGATCCCGCGATCCGAGGCGAGCAAACCCAAAACCGTAAAGGTCGCTGTGAAGGGCGACTGACGCCCGGCCTGTCGCCGCGCGGTGTGGCCGCTCCGTCGGTCAACGCGGTGCGGTGGCGCGTGCGTTACTGCGATGCCGTCAGCGTCGCCGTCGGCGCGGATGCCCGTGCGCGCCCCGGGGACGTTGCGCGCCGTCCGGCGTACCGCACGTGGTGGCGGCGCTGAAACATACCCCGCCGGCAGGCCATCGCCTGGACGCGCGACTGGCACGGCACTTGCAAGATTTGCATGACGGGAATGTCGGTCTTGCGTTTGCGCGACGTCGCAGCGCCGCGAACCATGGCGACGGATCGTCGTTGGCCGCGGGCACGGTTGCGCCGGAAGGGACACTTGGTGGGCCTGGCGCACGTGAATCGACGGACAAACGAGCCGCGATCGTAAGGGAGCGGCGCGAGGGGAGTCGCTCTCGTCGCGATAAAACCGCTCTCTTACGGTTGCGGCTCGGGTCGTCCCGCTCGATGGAACGAGGAGCGACGCAACACGCGTGACCCGGGCGCGCGTGCCCGCGCTGGGCCGGGCGTTTCACGGATGCTTCGGTGTGCGATTTGACGCCGGTGCTGGGCGAATCGCCACATGGCCTCGGGCGGCGACCGACCGGCTTGAGTGGATCGGACCTGTACGATGTCAACGATGAACCGGCTGGCTTGCGAGGGTCAAGGTCGAGACGGTATCGCGACGGAACCGGGCGCCGGGCGACGCGCGCCGCGGGTGGCATCCGCCCCACGTCGAGACTGGACCACCCTGAATCGTCGTGACTTTCTCGCCGCGCTTGGCGCCGTGTACGGATCGGCGGCATGCGCGTTGGCGGCGCCACGGTCATGGTTTCTTGATTATGCGTCCGGCGGCAGCGACGAGCCGGTGGAGCGCTTTATCAACACGCTTTGTCCGATGTGCCCCGGCGGATGTGGTCTTACCGTGCGTGTTGTTCATGGCTGCGCGGTAGGCATCCGGGGCAATGCGGACCATCCCATCAACCGCGGCGGGCTGTGTTCGCGCGCGTCGGCGGTTTTGCAGGATGCGTACAACCCGGACCGGTTGCGGCACCCGGTTCGGCGCGTCGGGCCACGCGGTTCCGGGCAGTGGGAACAGATCGACTGGGATACGGCGATCGACACGATCGCCGACCGGCTTGAAGCCGTTCGCGGCGACGGCGACCCACAGGGGCTTTGCGTCGTTATGGGGCGAGACCGGGGGCTTACGCGGTTGGCGTGGCGACGTTTCATGCGGGCGTTCGGTTCGTCGAACTTCGTCGAGGCGTTTCCGGACGACAACCTCGCGCCGCTGCCGGCGATACTCGCCACACACGGCATCCGACAGCGGATCGGCTACGATCTGGCCGGGGCGTCTTACGTGCTCTCGTTTTCGAGCGGGTGGCTCGACGCGCACTGGTCGACCGAACAGGCGGCGCGGGCATTCGCGGAGTTTCGTCGCGGGCGCCCGGGTTTTCGACCCAAGTTCGTGCATATCGAGCCGCGTTCCTCGCTGACCGCGATCAAGGCCGACGAGTGGGTGCCGATCCGTCCGGGCACGGATGGCACGCTCGCGCTCGGTCTCGCACATGTCATGATCCGGGAGGGGCTTTACGACCGCGACTTCGTTGCCCGACACGGCGCCGGTTTTGACGATTGGACCGACGGGGACGGCGTTGCCCACGTCGGGTTTCGGCGGATGGTGCTGGAGGACTACACACCGCGCACCGTGGAGCGGGTCACCGGCGTACCGGAAGGAACGGTGTTTCGTCTTGCGCGCGCGTTCAGTCGGAACCGTCCCGCGGTCGCGCTGGGGTATGACGGCGGGGCGTGCGGCACACAGTCAACGTATGACCGCATGGCGATCCACTGCATCAACGCGCTGGGCGGCAGTATCGATGTGCCCGGTGGCGTTACCGTGTTTGAGGACGTGGCCGTGCTATCGGAGGGTGACACCGGTCGGCGACCCGACGACGGCGACACGGCGACCGGGCGCGCGGGCGACGTCGGGGCGGGCTGGCCGCTCGCGGAGCACCCGGTGGATCGGCTCGCGGCGGCGATCGAAAGCGATCGCCCCGCGCCGACGAAGGCGCTGCTGCTCATCGATGCGGACCCGGTGTTTGCGCTGGCGGAGGGATCGCGGTTTCGGGATGCGCTGGGTTCGGTGCCGTTCGTCGCGGCGGTGTCCGGTTATCACGACGACACGAATCACCACGCGGATGTGATCCTCCCGTCCCTGCACGGGCTGCATCGCTGGGACTTCAACACGGGGCACACGCTGAGCGGGTGTAGTGTCGTCACGACCGCACAGCCGGCCATGGACCCGCCCGCAGGCACATACGACGGGTATGCGGTCGCAAAGACGCTTGCGAAGCGGCTGGGACCGGGCGTCGCCGAGGCGCTGCCGTGGTCCGACAGTCGCGCGGCGGTCGATGCGGTTTGCCGCGAGCTTTTTGACACCGGCAAGGGGACCGCGTTCGGCTCGGCGAATGAAGAGCGCTGGGCTCGGCTCCTCGAGCGCCGCGGCTGGCGTGCGCCGTTCCCAACCGAGTTCGCTGCGTTCAAGCGCGCCGTGGTGGACGGGGGCGGTTGGACCAACCCCATCTACTTCCATCGTGCGTGGGACCGCGTGTTCCGTTCACCCCGCGGGCGGTTCGCGTTTCACTCGACGTATCTCGCCGATGCGTTTAAGGCGATGTCCGCCTCCGGTACCTCCGCGTCGTCGGCGAGCGATGTCGCGGCGGCGGGCGCTCGGGGGGAGGACGCGGCGGGTGGCGCCCGGGATGGTGCGGTGGGTGCCGACCGGCGTGCGCTGCCGTTGTGCAACACGGAGGGGCCGAAACACGATGAGGCGTATCCGCTGCATCTGTATGTGTATGTCCTGCCGAACCTGGTTGGTGTGTCGAGCCCGAACCTCCCCTGGCTTAACGACATCGCGGGGGCGTACATGTTCGAGAAGTGGCGGACTTGGGTGGAGCTGCATCCGGAGACCGCGGAACGGTACGGCGTGGCGGAGGACGATCGTGTGACGGTGGTGACGTCGCGTGGCCGGCTCGTACTGCCGGTCAAGGTATATCCGGGTCTGATGCCGGACGTCATCGCGATTCCGTTCGGTCTGGGTCGCAACACGGGCGGTCGCTGGTGCGCCGGGGTCGGTGCGAATCCCGCGGAGCTGGTGGACGCCGCCACCGACCCATTGACGGGCAACGCGTTGTGGACGGCGACCCGTGCGGCGATCAAGCCGGTGTGACGGTGTCGCTGGTTTCAACGGCGCGGTGTGTGATGATCGCATCGTGTCCGGTGGTGTCGCGTTGTCTTGACGTTGGTGTCGTGGAGGAAGCACCGCATGTCGGCGCCGCGTGGAGCCGACGGCGCCTTGGAGCATGTGAATGGCCAGATGGGGTATGACAATCGACCTGGACCGCTGCACGGCATGCCAGGGATGTGTCACGGCGTGTCAGGCCGAGAACAACCTGCCACCCACCGGTGCCGACGCCGCGAGCAAGGGGCGCAGCTACACGTGGATGGAGATGATTCCGTTCGCGGGTGAGGGCGAGCGGCCCAAGCCGATTGAACGCCTGCTGCCCCGGCCGTGCCTGCATTGTGACAACCCACCGTGCGTGAAGGTGTGTCCCGTGGGGGCGACGTTTCTGAACGAGGAGGGGATCGTGGGTCAGATCTTCAGCCGGTGCATCGGCTGTCGCTACTGTACGACCGCGTGTCCCTACACCGCGCGGTATTTCA
>JBHHVO010000268.1:0-4739 GCA_046754365.1 Phycisphaerae bacterium
TCTCCTGTCGGAAGTCATCCTTGCGGCTTTCCGGAATGTCGATTTTCTCTTCGATCGACCGCATGAGCCGCTCATCCGGCTCTTCGTCGCGCCCGGTGTATTTGTTCCGTACCTTCTCATGCTGCGTGTAGGCGCGGACGTTGTCGATGTAGTTCGAGCAGAGCCGCGCAACGGCCTCCTCGTCGGCGCTGATCGCTCGCTGCACCTCGGATTTGAGGATGTCTTCGTATTCCTCGCGGACGGTGTTGAGCAGTTCGCGGAATCGTGCCTTCACCTCCTCGTCGTTGATCAGGCTGTGGTGGGCGAGACCGCTGTCGAGCTCGTTCATGAGCATGAACGGGTTGATGCATTTTTCGGCGATCGCCTGGTCGCTGACGAGCGCGTTGGAGAGCTTGTCCTGGATGTAACGCGGGCTGATACCCTGCATGCCTTCCCTGGGGGCCTCTTCGCGGAGTTCGCGTACCGAATCCTCCGTGAAGTTCGGGATGCTCTTGCCGTTGTAGAGTTTGAGCTTCTGCATCAAGGTCAGACCGGCCTTTTTCGGTTCCTCGTGGCGGGTCAGGACGGCCCACATCGCGGCCACCTCGATCGTGGGGGGCGCGATGTGGACGCCGCGGATGCGATCGTTGTTGAAGTCCTTCTTGTAGATCGCGATTTCGTCGTCCACGCGGATATTGTAGGGGACGTCGATCTTGACGGTCCGATCGCGAAACGCCTCCATGAGCTCGTTGGATTGGAGCTTCTTGTACTCGGGCTCATTCGTGTGGCCGATGATGACCTCGTCGATGTCCGTCTGCGCGAACTTCTTGGGTTTGATGACGTGCTCCTGCGACGCGCCGAGCAGGTCATAGAGGAACGCGACGTCGAGCTTGAGGACCTCGATGAACTCGACGAGGCCGCGGTTGGCGATGTTGAGCTCGCCGTCGAAGTTGAACGCGCGCGGATCGCTGTCGCTGCCGTACTCCGCGATCTTGCGATAGTTGATGTCGCCGGTGAGCTCCGTCGAGTCCTGGTTCTTTTCGTCCTTGGGTTGGAAGGTGCCGATGCCGACGCGGTCCTTCTCGCGAAGGATGAGACGTCGCACACGGATGTGGTTCATCACCTGCCGCCAGTCACCGTCGTACTTGACGAGCAGATCGTCGAACATCTTGCGACAAAACGGATCCAGCGCCCCGGAGATACGGATGCGCTTTCCTTCGGGCAGGTCGCTGTTGATCGCGTCGAGCACCGCCGCGCGGGCCTCGAGCGGAATGAGCTTGAGCGGTTCCTCGTGCATCGGGCAGGGATGGACCACGGTTTTGCCGTCGTCGCCCGGCACGTGCCACGAGAACGTGTAGAGCGCGCCCTCTTCAAGCTGCGAGTAGTACTCGAGCCCCTTCTTCAGGAGTCGCACGATCGTGCTCTTGGACGATCCGACCGGGCCATGCAAGAGAAGAATGCGCCGTTCCGTGCCGTAGCCGCGGGCCGCGGACTTGAAGAAGTCGACGAGGTTCATGAGCGGCCGGTCGAGCCCGTAGATCGCGTCCGCGCCGTTGTCGATCGGATCCGAGTAAAACTTGTACCGGGTGTAGTCCTCGCGCAGGTGCGTGTAGCGTTCGAACCCGAAGTGCAGGATCATGTCGTAGATGCGTTGAAACGCGTTCCGGGCGATCCGGGGATCGGCCGGGACCAGCGCCAGGTAGTCCTGGAACGAGCCTTCCCAATGCTGCTGCCGAAACCGCTCCTGGTTGAGATTCTGATCAACCAGGCCGAGTAGGTCTTGCGAGCTTCTCATAATCGCATGTCTCCCAGCAGGGCGCGCCGCCCCAAGCGGCGCGGTTCAGGTGGACCGCCCGGCGTCACGCACCCGCCACCGGCCGCGCGCAGGTCTAGTCCACAACGTGCCCGCCAACGCGTCCGCGTGTCGGCGTGCCCAAGATCGGCATGTCCCTTATCGGCATATGCGGATCCGGATGCCGTTGAACAAGGTACGCCGGTCGCCCGCCGACGGCATCCGTGCGCCTGGACGTCCGCCATACCATCGTAGTACATACCAGGCCCCAAGTCAACGGCGCGTGTTCGTAAGTCATTGTCAAATATGGGGTTACGAGCAAACCATCGGCGCGGCCGCACGGCGACACCGTGACCCTGCAGGTATCGGTCGCGCCACGCCCGGGCGTGCGGAAAAAACCCCATGTGTCACACCCCGCCGGGGTCGCGACGCCGGACAGCGTGGCGTCCGCATAGCCGACGCGGACCAGCGACGCGCCGGCCGGGCGACGGCTCGGGGCGGCCGAGCGCCCCAAAGCGGGAACGCCTACCGGCCGCCTTGCGGCGTGTCACCAAAGCACGCACCCGTCGCCCGGCATGCGTCGATCAACGGCGCGTCCGACGGGATGAGCCGCTGCCGGTCCGCGACGTCGTCAAGCCGCACGCTCGAGAGTCGGCCGGCCTGCATGGTTACCATGCGGCCCGTCGCGCCCGACACGACCATGTCCACCGCGCGGTGTCCGAACAGCGTTCCGAGGACGCGATCGCGCGCGGTCGGCGCCCCGCCGCGTTGGACGTGCCCGAGGATCGTGGCGCGACATTCGAGCCTCGTGCGATCGCCGATCTCCCCGGCCAGCACCTCGCTGACACCGCCCAGCCGTACGGGATCCGGTGACGACCGCACGACGCGATCGACCACCACGGTGCCCCCGGTCGGCCTGGCGCCCTCCGCGACGGCGACGATTGTATACGCCTTACCGACTCGACTCCGGGCGACGCATGCGTCACACACGACGTCCGTTACGAACGGAATCTCTGGGATGAGCACGACATCCGCACCGGCCGCCGCGGCGGCGTGCAACGTCAGCCAACCGGCGTTGCGCCCCATCATCTCCACGATCATGACGCGGTGGTGGCTTGATGCGGTCGTGCGGATGCGGTCGAGGGCCGCGGTCGCGGTGCTGACGGCCGTGTCAAAGCCGAACGTCACGTCGGTGTGCATGAGATCGTTGTCGATGGTTTTCGGCACGCCGACAATGCGCACACCGCGCCGGGCGAGGCGCGCCGCCCCCGACATCGTGCCGTCCCCGCCGATACACACGAGGACATCCAGGCCGCGCGCGTCGATGTGGGCGAGCACGCGCTCGGTGACGTCGCGGAAGATGGGCTCACCATCCGGGTCGTGATCCACGCAATACCTCGCGGGATCGGCCTTGTTGCTGGTGCCGAGGATCGTGCCGCCGCGATCGAGGATGTTCGACACGTCCTTGACCCCGAGCCGCCGCACCCGATCCTCGATGAGCCCGAGGAATCCGTCCTCGATGCCGAAGACGTCCAGGCCGTGCCGAAGGATCGCGGTCTTCGTCACCGATCGGATGACGGCATTGAGGCCGGGACAGTCGCCGCCGCCGGTAAGCACGCCGATTCGTTTCACCGTAGCCGTGTCAGCCATGGTTTGCCCGCCAGCCATATGATGCCCTGGCCGTCCACAGATGGAGCATAACCGTTCTCGCCCCGCGGGCAACGGCCATGAACCCGGCATCGGCGTGTCGAACTCGGCGGGCTGCGCGCGTGTTGCGGTGGTTAGTCGCGTGCGCCCGGCTACGGGTCAGCGGTCGGTTTCGGCGGACTCGGACCGGGGCCGGCGCGTCCGGTTTGCGGGCCTCGGCGTGGGGTCGTGGCGTCGTTGGGGTGGAATCCCGCGCGGTGTGACCTTGTTCGCGGATTGGTTATATACCCATTGATGCCGACCGGCTTGTCACAGGGGGTTACGGCATGTAAGTGCTGGCATGTAAACGAGTTAGGATTTCGCCGGCGGTGAGGGCGACACTGGCACGCGCCGTGCAATACACGGGGTGACGGTATGGTGCGGGGTTATCCGCGATGTCCGCGGGGACGCACATTGGGGACATATGGGACGACACGGACGGCCGAGATTATCGGCCGCCAGGTTTTGAGATTGATGGAGAGTCGAATGATGTTACGGAAGCTCAAGCCCCATGGATGGGCCGCGTTGGTCAGCCTGATGTTGGCAGTGGGTTACGGTTGTGACAACCGCCTGGGACAACCCACGCCGCCGGCGCAGGATGATCTCGCCGGCCTGGCGGATCCTGGGACGAATGTGCCAATTCAGGTGGATCCGGGGACGGTGGCGCGATCGGCGCGGACGATCACACCGACGGACGCGTGGCTGGCGTCCGAGGCGGATGGGGCGTCACTCGAGCTCGACCCGGCCGGCGTCGGGATCGAGTTTGCACCTGACACGGACGTCGAGGACGGCCTGTTGTATGTGACGGTGGACGTCGCACCGGCGAGCGCGTCGGATGCGTGCGAGGACGGTTACATCGCTGGCACGTTCGTGCTGGAGGTCCGTGACGGGCAGGTCGTGTCTATCGATCCACCGCGTGTGCCGCTGGACGGCGAGGTCCTGGATGTCGTGAAGAGCGGCGAGTTCGGGCTCTGCACGCGGTTGGAGGCGACGTTCGCGGGGAGTGTGACGCTCGAGGGTATGACGTTCCGGACGGCGCAAGGGGACGACGGCGCGAGCCTGACGCTCGGCGGGCAGCGGATCGACGCGGTGGACGCGCCGGCGTGGCAGTTCGATGCCGCAGACGACGGTACGGCGGGTGGCGGCGTTGCCGGCAACATGAACGGCAATGCGAACGGGAATGGAAACGCGAACGGGAACGGGAATACCAACGGGAACCAGAACGGCAACGCGAACGGGAACGGGAATACCAACGGGAACCAGAACGGCAACGCGAACGGGA
>JBHHVO010000269.1:0-4721 GCA_046754365.1 Phycisphaerae bacterium
GCCTTGTCCAGGAACCGGCGCAGCCGTGAAGTGCTGCTTATAGGGACCAGCTAGTGCTGCGTCGTTCGAGGGACCGGGACGAACCGAGACGCGACCGCGCGGGCGCGGTTTTTACGCGGCGCGAGCGGTTTTCCTTCGTCCGCTCTGTTAGAGTCGAGGGCGGGATTGTCCATCGATTCCCGTGCGAAGGACACGAGGAACGCACAGCGCACGCACGGCCGGTGCGTGGGACGCAGAATCTCTTGCCGGTCACCCTAATTGCCGGAGACGACCACGCCGATAGGTCTTGCGGGTGATCGCGGCCTTTGGGGATCGGGCGTGGGCCCGGCAACGGCGCCGTCCGATCGATGGGGGGCGGCGGGCGGAGCGTGCGTGGACGGGGCAGCTCATTCCGGGAGAGCGTTCCCCAAACAGGAGGCTGTCGCGACACGTCGCCAGGCGCCAGGGCCGTCACTGGCACAACCTCGTTCGGTTGACGGAACCGTCTACCGCGGCGCACGTTTCCCGTGTACGGCCAAGCGATGTTTGAAGCGCGGCGGACAGCACGCTGACGGCCCGTGTGGGACGCGTTGGTTGGCGACAGGCATGACGGGGGATGGGCATGCGACGCGTGATGGCGGAAGATTTGTTCCAACGGTTGAAGCGGGCTGGGAAACTGCCAACGCCGCCGATCGTCGTGGTCCGGATCCTCGAGTTGACGAGGCGGCGCGACGTGACGGTCCAGACGATCGCCGACACGATCGCGATGGATCCGGCGCTGGCCGCGCGGATCCTCAAGTTCGCGAACTCGCCGCTTGTGGCGCTGCCGCGTCAGGTGACGTCGCTGAAGCAAGCTGCCTCGCTGCTGGGTATGCGTGGGATCAGTTCGCTGGCGCTGTCGTTTTCGGTGCTGTCGTCTCCGGGCGGTAGGGGCTGCCGGCGATTCCATCAGCCGACGTTCTGTGTCCAATCGCTGGCGTGTGGCGTGGCGGCGCGGGTCATCGCGCGCGTGCTCGGTACGTGTCCGCCGGAGGAGGCGTTCGTTGGTGGGTTGCTGAGTCAGATGGGACGCGGCGCGCTGGCGTGCGCGATGCCGGAGGCGTACGACGAGGTCCTCGCGGCGGCCGAGCGCATCCCGGCCGACCTGCCGCCGCTGGAACGCGCCGCGTTTGGCGAGACGTACGCGACCATAGGGTCCAAACTCATTGAGGATTGGGGCCTGCCGGCCGCGCTCACCGATGCGTTCCGGTCATTCCGCGACCTGGACGGGGCCGCTGAGGGGAAGCCGACGCTTCCGTACATACTCAACGTCAGCGAAACGATTGCGGCGATCGTGTGCCCCGAGCCCGAGCGGGCGATACCCGCGATCGAGACACTGTTCGACACGATGCATGCGTGGTTCGACATGGATCGTGAGCAGTGCCGCTCCGCGATGTCGGAGATCACCGAACATGTCGAGGACGTGCACCGCGCGATGGCGCTGCCGAAGGGGAACATGCGCCCCGTCGCCGACATCGAGGCGGAAGTACGCGAGTGCATGGCGGAGCTCAGCGTCGCAGCGCAGCTCGAGAGCCAGGCCCTGGCGCAACAGCGCGACGATTTGCAACGCCGCGCCACAACGGACCGACTCACCGGCATCGCGAACCGGGCCGGTTTCGACGAGCGTCTCGCTACGGAGATCGAACGCGCGGTGCGGGGCCGTCGACCGCTGACCCTGTTGATGATCGACGTGGACCGCTTCAAGCGGGTCAACGATCTCTACGGCCACGTCGCCGGCGATGAAGTGCTACGGGGCATAGCCGCGACCCTCGGTGACGCGGTACGCAAGATCGATTTCGTCGCCCGTTACGGCGGCGAGGAGTTCGCCGTCGTCGGCCCCGAGACCGGCCCCGAGGGCGCGCCGGCGTTCGCCGAGCGGATACGATCCCTTGTCGAGCAGCGAACGGTCCGTTGCGACGGCCGGTCGTTAGGCGTCACGATCAGCGTCGGCGCCGTGGTGTTCACGAAACTGACGCGACACGATACCGCCGGCGACATCGTCCGCGAGGCCGACGCCCAGTTGTACGCCGCGAAGCGCGCCGGGCGAAACTGCTGTCAGGTTTGCGTCGACGGAAAGGTCACCGTCCGCGCTCAGCCGGTCGCACAAGGCCAGGCGTAGAACCGAAGACACCGCGCCCACGCCGCGCGACCGACACGCGGTGGTCATGCACCGTCACCATAACGGCCTTGTAGGCCGGCGTCCGCGACTCGGTGTCGACGGCCCTGGGTACGAGCACGTTTGCCTCGGGAAAGTACATGGCGGCGTTGCCCGCGCGGATCGCGTACGGCCTGACGATGATACCGTTGAGCTCGCCCACCGCGCTGCGGACCACGACGCGCTGATCAGCCGCGAGCCCGAACCGGTCGATGTCCGCGGTGTTCATCAGGATGACGTCGCGCCGGTCTTGATGTCGGTACAGGTCCTCGTCTTCGTATACGACGGTGTTGAACTGCCCCTCGCTGCGGATGGTCATGAGACGGAGCTGCCCGTCCGGGACATTCAGCGCCGGGATTTGTGTCACGTGCATGCGTGCCTTGCGTGACGGTGTGGGGAATACGGGGCGATGGAACGTGCGGCCGTCGATCTGGAACTCGCGGCGCGTCTCGTCGATCGCGCCGATGCGGCCGTACCCGGGCACGACGGCGGCGATCGCGTCGCGAATCCGGCCGTGGCGTTCCATCGACCGCCAATCGATCGGCCCATCGTCGCCGAGCACGCCGCGGGCGATGCCGGCGACTAGTGCTACCTCGCTCCGCGGCCCGGTGTGTCGGCGAGCGCCGCCGTCGCTGAGGCGTACGAAGTTGAACATGGATTCCTGGGTTGTGGGCTCGTGTTCCTCATCGCGGGCGAGCACCGGCAGGATGAGCGTCTCTTTTCCCCGGCCGTGGATGTGTCCGGTATTGAGCGTCGTGCTCAGGTACACGACGGCGTCGACGCGGGCGAACGCGTCGCGGACATACGCGCTGTCGGGGGACGCGCCGTAGAGGTTTCCCCCCAGGCACCACGCGAGGCGCATGCGCCCCGCGTGCATGGCGTCGACGCACGCGAGCGTGTCGAGGCCGGTCATGGTCGGCAGCGTGACGCCGAAGTGGCGCTCGAGCCGGTCGAAGACGGTCTGCTTCAGCGCCGGCGTCACGCCGACCGATCCGACGCCCTGCACGTTGCTGTGGCCTCGAATCGGCAGCAGGCCCGCACCGGGCCTGCCGACCATGCCGCGCAGCAGTGCGAGGTTGACGATCGCGCGGACGTTGTCCACGCCGTGGACATGGTGCGTGATGCCCATGGTCCATGCGAAGATCGCCCGCTCGGCACCGGCGTAGCACGCGGCTGCGTGGTCGATCGTTGCCCTGTCCACGCCGGATCGCGCGACGATCGACGGCCAGTCGAGATCGCGGAGGTGGTCGCGGACGGCGTTCCCGTGTTCGGTACAGTGCGCGACGAACGCGTCATCCACGGCCCCGAGTTCGTCGATGCGCTTTGCGATACCGCACAAGAGCGCGATGTCGCCGCCGGTATGCGGCTGGATGTACATGTCCGCGATCGGTGAGCCGAAGAGGAGGCTCCGCACGTCGGAGGGCACGCTGAAGCTCACAAGCCCCGTCTCGATCATCGGATTGATGACCACGACATGTCCGCCGCGCCGCCGGAGCTGCATCATCGCGCGCATGAGCCTCGGGTGGTTGGACGCGGGGTTGCCGCCGATGAGGAACAGGACGTCGCAGCGGTCAAGGTCTTCCCGGACGATCGTCGCGGTCCCGGTGCCGAGCGATCCGGAGAGCCCGACGCCGCTTGCCTGGTGGCAGTAGTAGCTGCAGTTGTTGACGTTGTTCGTACCGTACATGCGCGCCAGGAGCTGCACGAGAAAGCCGGCCTCGTTCGACGACCGGCCGCTCACGTAGAAGAACGTCTCATCCGGATCGGCGTCCTTGAACCGGTCGATGATGCGGGCGAGTGCGTCGCCCCACCCGATCGGACGAAATCGCGTGTCGGTGGCGTCGGCGATGACAGGCCGCACGAGCCGGCCCGCGTGTTCGAGCTCGCGCGGCGTCCACCGGGCGAGTGCATGGAGCGTGTGCCGCTCGAAAAAGTCGTCCTGGATGGGTTCCTGCATGTCGGCGGCCATCGCCTGCACCGACTTCTTGCAAACCTCGGGAAACCGCCCGGTCTCGTCGACCATGCCGCCGCGCTGCCCGCCCATGCCGAGCGCACACGTCTTGCACGCGTTGCGCGACATCATGGCCCGTACGGTGCGCACCACGCCGCCGGAACGACGGGCCGCGCGCCAGACGTACCGGATCGCCGGCCAACCACCGCCCGATGTGACTTGCTTCATCCACGGCCTCCCATGCCTCATGGACTCGCTCAACCCTCAGCCATTATCGCGCCGCGACCGCACCGTGCAAAAGGCTACGCGCACAGGTCCCAAACGGGCGGCGCCGCGTGCATCCCATCCTGGGGGCGCGCGCGATTGAATAATCCGCGCCCCACTGCACACGTGTGCGCAGGTACGGGCACTGATGTCCGCTATTGAGCAAGAGCAGAGAAGCCCCATGGGTGCGGGCACGCGCCCGCAGAACACGACCCGCCTACCCCCCATCCGCAGATTTCCCACCCAATTTGGGATGCACCCCATGTCTCCCTTGAAACAAGACCGCTCAAGACGGGCCACCGAGGTCCGTATACTCTGGTATGGTGCTATACT
>JBHHVO010000270.1:0-4708 GCA_046754365.1 Phycisphaerae bacterium
GCTGGCCGGCGCGGGCATTCTGGTGCTGCTGGGTCTATTGTTGCCCATGAACGCGCTGGCCGTCGGCATCCGTGCCTGGCACGAGAGGCGGAGGGCGTGTTGATGATGCGGGAGACGAGTGCGGCCCATCCGGCGCTGCGCCCCGCGGCCCCTCTCGCTGCGCCGACCGTTCGGACGCGCCCGGCGCCGGCCGAACCTGACGCTTCCGAGGCCATCATCCGCGCCGAGCGCTTGAGCATCCGATACGGCACGTTTACGGCCGTTCGCGATGTGACACTCGACATCCCCAGCCATCGCGTTACCGCGATCATCGGACCATCCGGCTGCGGCAAAAGCACGCTGCTTCGCGCGATGAATCGAATGAACGATTTTATTCCGAGCATGTCGCTCAGCGGTACGCTGTCGTATCGCGGCACCGACATCTATGGATCCGCGTGTGATGCCGTCGATCTTCGCCGGCGCATCGGCATGGTGTTTCAAAAACCGAATCCCTTCCCGAAAACCATTTTCAAGAATGTGGCGTGGGGGGCGATCATCAACGGGTACCGTGGTAACCTGGCAGCACTTGTCGAGCGATCCCTACGTCAGGCGGCGCTGTGGGACGAAGTCAAGGACAAGCTGCAGCAGAGCGCCTACGCACTGTCGGGTGGTCAACAGCAACGGCTGTGCATCGCGAGGGCGATCGCGCTGCAACCCGACGTGTTGCTCATGGATGAGCCGTGCTCGGCGCTCGATCCCATCGCCACCGCGAAGATCGAGGACCTGATCGACGCATTGAAGTCGCGATACACGGTCGTACTGGTCACGCACAACATGCAGCAGGCCGCCCGCGTGTCCGGGCTCACCGCGTTTATGTACATGGGCGAGCTCGTCGAAATGGACGAGACCAACACGATGTTCACGAAGCCTTGCCAACAGCGGACCCAGGACTACATTACAGGCCGATTTGGATAGCACCCCGACCACCCACTTTGTGAGGAACTCGTGACCGCGCACTTTGTTCAACGCCTCGATGGTTTGCGGTCCCGTGCGAGCCGCATGGCCAGCCTCGTGGAGGATATGGTTCAGGAGGCATGCGCGTCCGTCGTGGACGCCGACGATCGGACCGCGCGCCGCGTCATCGCGCGGGACCGGGAAGTCGACGCCGAAGAGGTCGACGTGGAGTCCGAGGTCATCCGCCTGATGGCGCTGCACCAGCCGGTGGGGCCCGATCTCCGGCTGCTCTGCACCGTCTTGAAAACCAACAACGACCTGGAACGCGTGGCGGACTGTGCCGTCAACATCGCCGAACGCGCATGCCACCTGGATCCCCCCCTGTTCGCGCACCATCGAGACAACGTTACCGAAATGGGCGCATGCGTGCGGCGCATGCTCAGACACGCGATTCAGGCGTTCGCCGTCGAGGATGTCGACCTGGCACGGCGCACGTTCTTGGAGGAGGAGCGCGTGGACGCGCTCTACGAACAGGTCATCAAGCAGATCGTCCTCGAGGGTGCGACGTCGTCTGACGGCATGGCCGGCCAACTCGACGTGCTCTCCGTCGCCAAGAACCTCGAACGCATCGCCGATCACGCGACCAACATCGCCGAAGACGTGATCTTTCTCGCCACCGGGCGGATCGTCCGGCATGGCGACGGACCGGCGCCGCGGACCTCGACCTGATGTTCGGGGCGAAGGGGACGTCGAGTTTCCGACGCTAGCCCGCCAGGCCTGAGAAGGGGATAGCGCCGGCCGATCCCCCGTGATGCCTGGGGGCGTGCCGGACAGTTTGCCGGTAGATTCTCCCGTCGAGGCGGGCGCCGGGCGTTGACGGACCGCAGGGGTTCCGGCTAGCGTCGGGAACGTGTCAGCCATGAAGCAGGCAAGAACCATCCTCGTGGTGGAGGACGAGCGCGATCTGCGCGACGTGATCAGCTTCAACCTCAAGCGCGAGGGGTACGTGTGCCGCCGCGCCGCCGACGGCGCAGAGGCGCTCACCGACATCGCCACCACGCTCCCGGACCTGGTGATCCTTGACCGCATGCTGCCGAACACCTCCGGCGACGAGGTCGTGACGCAACTGCGACGCGATGTGCGGACCGCCGCGATCCCCATCCTCATGCTCACCGCCAAGACGGAGGAGTCCGACGAGCTCGTCGGCTTTGCGTTGGGCGCGGACGACTATGTCACCAAACCGTTCTCCATGAAAACACTCATGGCGCGCGTCGGGGCCCTGCTGCGTCGTGCCGAGCGAGCCGTGGCGACGCCGGATGCCGACGTCATCTCGTCAGGCCCGGTCACACTCGACACGCAGCGCCGCACCGTCAGCGCCGCTGGTACAGAGGTCGTGCTCACCGCGACGGAGTTTCGCCTGCTCGCCGCCTTGATGGCCGCGGACGGGCGCCTGCGCACACGCAATCAATTGATCGATGCAGCCCTGGGCGTCAACGTCACCGTCGTGGATCGCACGATCGACGTCCACGTGGCCGCGCTACGCAAGAAGCTCGGAGCCGCCGCGGGGTGGATGCAGACCATCCGCGGCGCGGGCTATGCCTGGCGACGGCCGGCCAACGTCGACTGACCGTTATGACGCTGCAACTTGGTCGATACTTCTGGAAGCTCTTTCTCGTCAACGCCGCGCTCATGGCCGGCGTGCTTGCGGGCTGCGTTTGGGTCATCATGCTGCAGTTCGATCGCATACAAGAGGAAGAGCTCTCGCGCCATCTCCTTGCCGAGGCCGGCGCGATCGAAGTCGCGGTCCGCAACCGCTTCGAGCGCAGCCATGCCGACGAGCTCAACGCCCTGGCGAATCACGTCGGCTCCGCCGGCCTCGACGGCGTTCGCATCACATTCGTCCTCGCGGACGGAACGGTGCTCGGTGACTCGGAGGCGAATCCGGCCACCATGGAATCACACAGCGACCGCCCCGAGATACGCGCGGCGCTGAAAACCGGCGCAGGCGAAAGTGTTCGCTGGTCGCACACCGTATCCAAGCGGATGAAGTACGTGGCCGTTCGCGTCGGGACGATCGATGATCCGCGCGGTGTTGTACGGGTTTCCATGGCCGTGCAAAGTATCGCGGCGCGGGCCGAACCTGCGCAGCGACTCATCATGACCATCGCCGGCACATCGGCGCTCGCGGGTGTCCTACTGGCGTCGGCGCTCGCGCTGCTCTGGAGCCGACGTATCAGGCGCATTACGGACACCGCGAGCACGCTGTCGCGCGGCGATCTGTCCGCGCGCATCGACGTCATCGGCCATGACGAGGTGGCCCTGCTCGGACGATCCCTCAATTACATGCGCGAACGACTGGCCGCGCAGCTCGAAACCATCGATCGACAACGCCGCACGCTCGACTCGCTCGTGTCGCAATTGCGCGAAGGTGTCGTCGTCGCGGACGCCGACGGACGCATCATCCTTATCAACGCCGAGGCGATCGCGTTGCTCCAGCTCACGACCCCCGCGCCGGGCGGGTCGTTGCTCGGCCTGACGGTCGAACAGTGCGTGCCGCGACATGAACTCCAGAACCTGCTGCGTCACACCACGTGTCAGGCCGTGGCGGACGCCGATGTCCCGTCCCGTCATCCCGCCTCCGACAGCGGCGCCGGTCGCTCCGAAACGCAGACGCAGGAGTTGGAGCTACGCCTCGCGACCGACGCCGGGACCCGGACGCTGCTCGTTCGGGCGTTCGATGTCCGACTGCCCGCCCTCACCGATGCCCGGCTGGCGTCGACGCCCGCGCGCCATATCGGTCGAGCGATTGTCCTCACCGATGTCACACAACTCACCAAGGTGATGCAAGTCAAGGCGGATCTCGCTGCGAACGCATCGCACGAATTGCGGACACCGCTGTCGGCCATCCGCGCGGCCGTGGACACGCTTCGCTCAATCGACTGGTCGACCGACGCCGCAGCCGCCGCGCGGTTCGTTGACGTGGTCGACCGCCACAGCGCCCGCATGGAGGCACTCATCGGCGACCTGCTCGACCTGTCCCGGCTGGAATCGGGGTCGGGCCGGTTCGACCGCACAACTACTTCGGCCAGGGCGCTGTTCGAAGACATCCGAACGACCTTCGCCGACGCGGTGGCATCCAGGAACCTGCATTGGAAGGCATCAGTCGCGGGCGACGACATCACATGGACCGTCAGCGCTGAACTTCTCCGTATGATCCTGCGAAACCTTACGGACAACGCCATCCGATTCACCCCTCCCGGCGGCAACATAGACCTCTCCGCACGATGCGACGGCGAAGCGGTCGTACTCGAGGTCGCCGACACCGGCTGCGGGATTCCGCCGGAGGAGCATGAGCGGATCTTTGAACGCTTCTACCAGGTGGAACGCGCGCGCTCCGGCCCACACAGAGGGACGGGACTCGGCCTGTCCATCGTCCGGCACGCCGTGGCCGCCCTGGACGGCCGCATCACCCTGGAAAGTGCGCCCGGCCGGGGAACGCGGGTGACCATTCGCATACCCCGCCGACGCGACCCATAGCGCAGCGACCGCCCACCACAGCGCCGTCTCGAGACATCCGAACATCGCGTGGTTGCCTGTCGTGCTCGCCGCCGGAATCGCTGGCGTCTCACCACGATCGGCCACAGGCGCCAGCCCGCTGCAGTAGCCACCGCGTTGGTCGCAGGGATGGCCATCGATTCTCGCCTGAGTGGCGGCGTGGGGGCGCCCCCCACCCCCCCACCCCTCCCAGGAGGGCGAGGGGCGTACGACTGCGCGG
>JBHHVO010000271.1:0-4664 GCA_046754365.1 Phycisphaerae bacterium
AGGTTCACCGGGACGCATGCCGCACCGAACGTCTCCCGAAGCTGCCCGACGAGCGCGGCGAGATCCGCATTCGCGGCGTCGATGTGGTTGACCACGAGCCACACACCCAGGCCGTACGCCCGCGCGCGCTCCACCATCTTCCGCGTGTTGACCTGTATCCCGGACGCCGCCGACACGACGACGGCCGCACACTCGACCGCCGCGAGTGCTGCGATGGCCTGGCCGCAAAACGCGGCGGTGCCCGGTGTGTCGATGACGTTCGCGTGGATCCGGCCGTGGTCGAAGTGACACAGGGCCGATTCCAGCGATGACTGACGTTCCTTTTCCTCGTCGCTCGCATCGAGGATCGACGTCCGGTCGGTTACGCTGCCGAGCCGGTTCGTCACGCCCGTCTTGAACAGCAGCGCCTCCGCGAGCGTGGTCTTGCCCGATCCGGTGTGCCCGACGAGCGCGATGTTGCGATACCTCTCGACCTCGTAGACCGCCATCGATGACTCCTGTTATCCGAACATGCGACCCAACGCGCCGCCGGTTCCGCCGCGCCATGCCGTTGCCGTGCGGCTCGTGCTCCTTGAAGATCGATTGATGGGCTACGATCGCAGCGCTGCGCGTCCAACTGTACCAGTTCCGTAGGGTACGCCGTGCGGACCGGTCCGGTTCATCGTGTCGGGCAACGAAGGTCCGCAGAGCGGACCCTACTCGGCTCACCCGGCGACACGCGAAGGCCCGTGTGTGTCACCGCACCGGGCCGTCAGGCTGTCGGCCCACGGGGCCGCGCCGCAGCCGATTCGAGCGCTGGATGTTAGCGAATTCACACCACGTCCGCCAATCCCAATCTCCACGCCCGACAGCCCGGTACGAGTGTTGTTGGGGAACCCCGCGACGCCGGTGGCGGTACCGGTAGCCCCGGTGTTCTGCGGTAGGGCAACGGGCTGATGGGGCGGGTGGGTCTTGGGCCGTCGGGTCGTGGCCGGGTCCGGCGCGTGTCCCCGTGGCCGAGCGGCCTGCGCGCGTGGGGGGATGCTACGCGGGCTCGCGTCCCGTCGCGTCGCCGTCGTCCGAGCGTGTGGCTCGCCGCGGAGCGGCGGCGCGTGCGGGCTTACCGTCTGTAGCCCCGGCCTGGGTCAGGTCTTTGATGATGTGGTACACGGCCGGGATGTAGAGCATCGTGATGACCGTCGAGAACGCGAGCCCCCACGCGAAGCTTGACGCGAACGGGGACCAGATCTTGCTGCGGCCGCCGAGCCCGAGCGCGAGCGGCGCGAGCCCTACGACGGTGGTGACGGTGGTCATGAGGATCGGCCTTGCGCGGCGAAACGCCGCGGTCCGCAACGCATCCGGCAGCGCCCGCCCCGCCGCGACCTCATGGTTGATGCGATCGACCAGGAGGATGGAATCGTTGACGACGACCCCGGACATGCCGACGATCGCGATGAACGTCATGGTTGTGAAGGGATAGCCGCCGATGAGCAGCCCGGCGATCACGCCGATGCACGCAAACGGCACCATCGAGATGATGACGAGCGGCTGGAGGTAGCTGCGAAACTGCGTCGCGAGCAGGAGGTAGATGACGATGAGCGCGATCACGTACGCGCGCTGGAGGCTCGCAAACGTCGCGAGCGTCTCGGCGTACTCCCCGCCGTAGACGACGCGGACGTTCGTGGTGGCGGCCACGTCATCGGCGAACGCCCGCGCGACCGACGCGTTGACGGCGTCGGCGGTCGTGGTGGTCGTGTCCACGTCGGCCGAAACGGTCACGACGCGGCGGCCGTTGTAGTGCGGGATGCCGCCATAGCCTTGCGTCATGCTCACGTCGGCGACCTCTCCGATCTGGACCGTATAGCCGCGGGCGGCGGGGACGTCGAGGTCGAGCAGGTCCGCAAGCTTGCGGCGGTAGGGTTCATCGAGCATGAGCCGCACGTCGAGGTCTTCGCCGGTGCGTGTGTCCTTGAACGTGGACACGACGCGTCCGTCGTTGGCGGTGCGGAGTACGGCCGCGAGGTTCAGGAACGTCAGCCCGTGCACGGACGCGCGGTCTTCATCGACGCGCAGATCGACGCGCTGCCGGCCGAAGTCCAGGTCGTCGCGGATGCCGTACACGCCGTCGATGTTGCGCAGGTACGCCTTGTAGCGCTCCGCGAACGCCTTCGCCGTCCGGAAGTCGGCGCACTCGATCCGGATCGACACCGGCTTGCCGATCGGCGGACCGCTCTGCGGCGCCCAGACCCGGTACGACGCGACGCCATGGCCCGGGTGCGTGCGCAAGTATGCGCCGATCCGCTCGCGAAGCTCCGCCGCCACGACCGTCGAGTCCGCCGCGGCGTCACCACTACCAAGCTGCACGTGAATCTGCGCGACGTTGTTGCGCAGGATAACGTCGTTGTCCTCCGTGATGAGCGCACCGAACCACGTCAAGAGCGCCGGGACGCGATCGGACCCCAGCCCGAGTGCGATGCGCTCGATCGGCTCGGCGACGGCCGCCGTTTGGTCCACGGACGCCTCGTCGGCCACACGGACGTCGACGAGGCAATGCTTGAACTCCGACGGAAACAGCTCGACGTTGATGAGCGGCAGCACGCAGTAGCTCAGAAACCCGAGCGCCAGAAGCGGCAGGAACGCTACATACCGATGCCGCAGCGTCATGGTGAGCAGGCGATCGTAGGCGCTGGTTGCGGCCGCCCGGCATCGTGATGCGCTGCGTGTGACCGCGCCGGCGTTCGCGACACCGGCGATGTCGGCATCGGAAGGCGCCGCGCTCGCCGCCGTCGCGTCCGTGTGCGACGCCGTGCCACGGCGTCGGCGTGTGCGCGGGCCCCATTCGAGGTAATGCACCGGGAGGATGAGCAGGCACTCGATCAGCGATGCCACGAGCACGACCGTGACGGTCTTGGGGATGATCGCGAAGAACGCACCCGTGACGCCGGTCATGAGCAGCAGCGGCAGAAACGCGGCGGCGGTCGTGGCCGACGAGGAAACCACCGGCCACATGACTTCACCGGTGCCGTCGACGATCGCGCGCCAGACGACGGCCTTATCGAGTCGGGTCGCGCCGTGTCGCGTGTGGCGCTCGACGTGGTGATACACGTTCTCGAGCACGACGATCGCGTCATCGACGATCATGCCGGAGCAAAGCACGAGACCGATGAGCGACACGGCGTTGATCGTCACGCCGAGCAGGTGCATGAAGATGAGCGCGCAGAGGAACGAGAACGGGATGCCCACGATCGCAAGCACGGCGTTCCGCGCACCGACCGCCACCCACAACACGAGGAACACGAGCGCGACGCCCCACGCGAGATTCGAGCCCAAGACGTCGAGGCGACTCTTGATGATGTCGCTCGCGTCGTCCGCGACCCGCAGCGCGACGCCCCGGGGGAGCCGCGGCTCAAACGCCGCCAACGCCTGCCGGATCCGCGCCGCCACGATCCGGGAATCGGCGTCGTCGGTCTTCGCCACCCCCATCGAGATCGCCGGGTGGAGGTTGTAGCGCGGGAAGATGGTCTTGCGCTCGAACCCCGGCCGGATCGTCGCGACGTCACGCAGGTAGACGTGCCCGCCCGCGGGGTCCTTGCCGATCACGATTGAGCCCAATTGGTCGGGATCGGTCACGCCGCCGGCCGCACGAACGCTGAGCTCGCGGTCACCCTGGGGCAGTGTGCCGGACGGCAGGTTCCGGTTGTATTGCAGCAGGATCTCGGAGAGCCCCGGCAGCGTAAGGCCGTACTGGCGCAGGGCGTCGCGATCCGCGAGGATGTGGATCTCACGATTTCGGATGAGCTTCGTGTCGACCTTGGCCACGCCGGGCACCTCGCGCAGGACGGGCTTGAGGCGGTACGCGATGTTGTTCAAGACGTGCTCGCCGACGCCGCCGACGTCCTCAATCACGATCCAGACGAGGAAGAACACCTCTGCGACCGAGATCTTGGTCACGCGCGGCCGTTCGGCGCCGTCCGGCAGGTCCGTCACCTGATCGACCGCCGCCCGCAACTGCCGGAATGATGCGTCGAACTCGGATGCCGCGAGCGTCTCGCGGAACTTGACGCGGATGCGCGAGAGGTCGGGTTTGGAATCGGACTTGATCCACGCGACGCCGCGAATGTCCTGAATCTGGTCTTCGATCCGGTCCGTGACGAGGCGTTCGACGTCTTCGGCCGATGCGCCGAGCCAGAGCGTCTCGATCGTCGCGATGTCGAGTGCGACGTCCGGGTACACATCCACCGGCATCCGCGCGATGACCGTAACACCGATCAACACCAACGCGACGAATACCAGGTTCATCGGCACCGCGCCGCGCAGCGCGAACGCCGTGAGACGTCTCCCGGTGTCGTCAGGCGGGCGCGACATGGGCTGGTGCTAACGCGTCATACCAAGCGGCACGCGCCGATCCGTGATCCATCGGGTCAAGCCGTCTCCGCGACCCGCGCGGGCGGTCGCTAATCCACGATCCGAACGAGCGAATGTTCCGTGAGGTGCTGCAGGCCTTTCGTTACGACGGTGTCGCCCTCCACCACGCCACCTAGGGCCTGGAGTATCGTCGGGTGAGACGGGATCGGCCGCACCACGACCGCCGTTCGCCGGACCCGTTGCGGGCCGATCGCCGTCCCGCCGGCGACGGCGGGACGAACCACGAAGCAATAGTCTTGGCCATCCTCGTGCACGATCGC
>JBHHVO010000272.1:0-4664 GCA_046754365.1 Phycisphaerae bacterium
GACGACGCCGGCCACCGTCACGGACCAGCGCGGCGCGCGCGGCCGCGCGCTGCTTGACGTTTCGCTCACGGCGTGCGGGGCGTTGGTCATCTATCTGCTATCTGCGCGGCCTCGGCATGTCACCCGTTCCGGCTGCTCCACCAGTGCGCGACGCGGCGCCGGTTCGCAGCGTTGCGCGGGTTCGCGGCGCGGCTTTGGTCGGCGAGGTTCCGCCGTTCGGCGATCCGGACACGATGTACATGTCGGGGCTGCGGTTCGGGCGTCATGCGGCGTCGCATGCGGCAAGCCACACAGCCGAACGGACCCGGCGGTATTATCCAAACAGCTTGAGCGCGTCGTTGAATGTCACGAACAAGAACGCACTGATGATCAGGAACAGGCCGATCATCTGCGTGGCGACCTGGATCCTCAGGCTTACCGGGCTGCCTTTGATCTTCTCGATGATCAGAAACACCATGAGCCCGCCGTCCACGATCGGCAGCGGCAGAAAATTGATGACGGCGAGGTTGACGGAAATCATCCCGAGGAACCAGAGGAAGCGTATCGCGCCGGCCCGCGCGAAGTCGCCGCCGATGGATACGATCCCGAGCGGACCGGAGATGTTCTCCGCGCCGATGCTGCGCGAGAAGATCATGCGCTCCATCGTCTGGTACACCTGCAGGATGAAAAAGTATGTCTTGTGGAGCCCGATCCGCATCGCATCAAACGCGTTGTCGCCCCGCAGCATCTTCATCGCGATCAGCAGGTCGATGTTCGGCATGAACTGCACCCGCCCAAGCCACGGATCCACCATGTCGGCCGATACCGCGATCTCGCGCTCCTCGACGGCGGCGGCGGGCCTGGGACGGTAGCGCACAACCGCCCGGGTCTTGCCGGCGGCAACGAGGCTCGCGAGGGCCGCACGGGTGCCGAGGTGGTAACTGACTGCGACGTCGTCGCGACCGCCGAGCCCCGCGGCCGGCACGCGGACGCGGCCGTCGATCTCTAGTATTCGCGCCTCAGGCCCGACGCCGAGCACCGTGCGCAGGCAATGCGGGACCGGGAAGTCGGCGACGTGGTCACGGCCCTGGTCGTCGGCGTAGAGCAAACGCACGCTCGCCCCGGCGGCGCGGCGGAAGCGATCAATGAGTACGGACCAGCTTTTCACGGGCTCGCCGTCGACGGCCTTGATCAACGCACCGGCGGGGATGCCGGCCTGGGCAGCGGGGCTTGTGCGACCGTTGATGATGTCCACGGGCTTGCCGACCCGCAACACGTCTTCGGCCACCAATCGGTAATCCGCGTTGATCGTGCCCGCGTACCGGGGACGGATGCGCAGGGCCCGCGTCGCGCCGTCGGGCTTTCGGACAACAATCGGTATGGCACGGCGCGGATTCTCGGCTATGGAGCGGTTGACGTCGCCCGCGCTGGGGTACTGCTTGCCGTCCCAGAACACGATGACGTCACCCACCTCAATACCGGCGCCGTCGGCCACGCCGCCGGGCAGCACGTCCGCGAAACGGGTCCGAGGCCGGCGCCCGGGTGGTTCGTCGTCGCCGTTGTCGTCGGCGTCACCGGTGGCGTCGTTCTTGTCGCCGTCGGCGGCGCGTTGGGCCCGCGTGTTGCGGAGCGCGGCGCAGCGGGCCTGGATCGTGCCCGGCCCCTTCGTGTTGCGTTTCGGGCGGATGAACGATCGCAGACCGCGCCCGTCGGACTTGAGCACGGTGAACTCCATGTCCCACTCGGGATGGTCGCGTACGGCGCGGGCGATCTGCTGACGGTTGGGGTAGGGCGTGTCGGCAAAGCTCAACACGGTGTCGCCGGGTTCGATGCCCGCCAGGTCCGCCCGGCCGCCGGGCGCGACGGAATCAAACCTCACGAGCGGCGTGAGGCCGAGGACATCCCCGGGGCTGTCCTCGGCGGCACGCGTGATGACGCTGTTGCTCGGGTAGAGCCCGAGCATGGGCGGCACGTGGACCTTGATGCGCCGCGGCTCGGCGTCCGGGTCCTCGGGGTCCGGGCGGGCGACGATGACGTCGCCGGTGTTGTGCGCGAGGAGCCTGGCGACCTCGACGGCGTTGTCGTCCGTCACGGGTCGGCCATCGACCTCGACGAGGATGTCGCCGACATGAGGACTGTCGGGCCTGCTCGCGTCGATGCCGGGGCCTATGGACGCGATTTCACGCGTACTGCCCGGGCCGATACCGGCCTGCAGGCGCCCTTCCTCACGGTTCCCGATTGGCGTAACAAGAATGGTCTTGAGCGCGTCGTCGCGCTCCACGAGAAACTCGATCGGCACGTGCGGCGGGGCGAGCATGACCGATATCGAGACGTCGGTGAACTCTTCGATCGTCCGGCCGTTGATCTTCTTGATGTCATCCCCGGCCATGAGCCCGGCCGCATCGGCCGGGCTGTCCGGCGCCACGAAGCCGATGTGCGTGCCAAACACCTCCATGCCCACTGTGAACACGATGGCGAACGCGACGAGCGCGAACACGAGGTTCATGATCACACCGGCCGACACGATCGCCATGCGATGCCCGACCGGTTTGTTGACGAACGACCGCGGATCGTCGTTGAACTTGAGCTCCTTGGCCTTGTCGTCGAAGTCCTCCTGCCCGAGCATTTTGACGTAGCCGCCCAGCGGCAGGATGTTGAACGAGTAGCGTGTCTCACCCCGCGTAAAACCGAAAAGCTCCTTGCCGAACCCGACCGCGAAACGCTCGACCTTGACCCCCGCCCATTTCGCGACCGCGAAGTGGCCGAGCTCATGGACGAATACGATCGCCGAGAACCCGAGCAGCATGAGTAGATAAGGCCACGCGCTGCTCCAGACGCTCAGGAGCGTCGTCGCGACCGACGCCAGCAGTGAATCCGTCATGAGCATGCCATGCATTGATGCAACGCCCCCCTTGCCCAGCGATCCGCCGCCATGAGTTCGTCGAGTGTGGGCGTCATCACGACCTCATGTTCATCAAGGACGCGCTCGGTGTAGCGTGCGATGTCACAAAAACCGATCTGCCCGGACTGGAAGAGCTCGACCGCGGCCTCATTCGCGGCGTTCATCACCGCACCGGCGGTCCCGCCGACGCGGGCGACGCGATGACCGAGGCGCAGCGCAGGGAATCGCTCCGGATCAGGCGGCTCGAGCGTGAGTCCGCCGAGCGCGCGCAGATTCAACGCAGGCGCCGGCCCCCGGCGGCGGCCCGGGTATGTCAGCGCATACTGGATCGGCGTGCGCATGTCGGGCGTACCGAGCTGGGCCACCATGGAGCCATCGACGAACTCCACCAAGGCATGAATGATCGACTCGGGGTGGACCACGACATCAATCGCTTCCGGCTCGAGAGAAAAGAGCCACTTGGCCTCGACGATCTCCAGCGCCTTGTTCATCATGGTCGCCGAGTCGATCGTCACCTTCTGTCCCATCGTCCAGGTCGGATGCCGGAGTGCGTCTTCAAGCGTGGCGTTTTTCATCGCCTCGACGCTCGCCGTGCGAAACGGTCCGCCGGATGCGGTCAGGTAGATCCGCCGCACATCTATCGGACGCCCGGCACGCAGCGCCTGGAAAACGCCGGAATGTTCGCTGTCGATGGGGATGACGGTCGCGCCAGTCCGGATCGCGAGCGGCATGAGCAGCGACCCTGCGATGACGAGGGCCTCTTTGTTCGCGAGCGCGACACGCCGGCCCGATTCCACGGCCCGAAGCGTCGCCGCCAATCCACATGCCCCGACGACCCCGCACACGACACACTCGCACGGCGTACCGTCGATAAGCGCCGTCAGCGCGCCGTCCCCGGCGAGCACGTCGGCGTCGTAGTTCAGCGCCGCGGTCAGGTCGTCGGCGCCGGCGGCGTCGGCGATCGCCACGCGGGACGGCGTGAACCGGTTGGCCTGCGCGGCCAGCTTGTCGATACCCGACCCGGCGGCGAGGGCCACGACCTCGAATTCGTCCGCAAGGTTCGATAACACGTCGAGCGCGCCGCAGCCGATCGAGCCGGTCGAACCGAGAACAATAACGCGTTGCTTCATGCGCGCGGTGCCATCCATCCAGGGCGCCGTGGCGCCAAACCGCACGCATCTTATGTACGCCGCCACGGCGCGACAAGCGCGCCGGGCACTCGGGCACGACGGCGGGACGCCGCGCGCGGGGGTCCGCGACAGGATCGGCGGACCCGGGTCCGGCCCGCCAGAGCGGTCGGCCCGAGCCCACCGACCCGTCACGCAACCTGCCGTCGGGCGCGGGCCCGGTGCGCTGATGACCTCCCGACGCCGATGCTGTCATGGACCCGTGCGCGCAAGGACTTGTGCCGTGATTGCCCCGCCCGCGCCGGCGTCCTATAATGGACAGTTCGATCCGGTGCGCGTGCGCCCCGTCGGCGGTGCGACGGCCGGGCCCGGGCGCCGGCGCGACGCCATGCGGAAACGTCTGCTGACCACACCCGTCTTTGCCGTTGAACATAGGGAGTTTCCGCGCAGCGGGCACCCGACGGTTTCGCGGGACGTCGTGGTCCATCCCGGCGCGGTGGTCGTGCTGCCGCTGCTCGGCGCCGACCGCATCGTCATGATCCGCAACTACCGGTACACCGTCGATGAGGCGCTGTTGGAGTTGCCCGCCGGCACGCGTGAGCCGGACGAGGCGCCCGCTGACACGGCCCACCGCGAGTTGCAGGAGGAGACGGGCT
>JBHHVO010000273.1:0-4659 GCA_046754365.1 Phycisphaerae bacterium
TCGCGCCGGGCACACGTCCCGTCCGACCGGTAGTTGTCGCAGCGCTGCACCGCGCGGAGGATGCCGCTGTAGCCGGTGCAACGGCAGAGGTTGCCCGCGAGCGCGTCCTTGATGTCGTCAGGGGTCGGTGACTGGTTGCGCGCCAGCAACGCCGTCGCCGACATGACCATGCCGGGCGTGCAAAACCCGCACTGGATCGCGCCCTCGTGCACGAACGCCCGCTGGAGGGGTGTGAGGCGGCCGTCATCGCCGACGCCTTCGATCGTCGTGATCCTCCGGCCTTCCACCTCGGCGGCGAGCAGGAGGCAACTGTTCATCGCGTCACCATCCACGAGCACCGTGCATGCGCCGCAATCTCCGACGTTGCAGCCCTTTTTCGTGCCGGTGAGACGGAGCTTGTCGCGCAGCACGTCCAGCAGCGTTTCGCCGGGGCGGACCGCCACGGCGTGCCGCTGTCCGTTGACCGTCAATGTCCGCAGTGTCGAAGTCATCATGATGGAACGTCGCGGATCCTTTCGTGCGCCGTCGCAAGCGCCCGCTGCGTGAGGACGCCGACGACTTCCCGTCGAAACCCCGCCGAGCCGCGTACATCCGAAATCGGTCGCGCCGCGGCTACGGCAGCGCGCGCCGCCGCCTCGAAGCTGCCGCCCGCGGGATGTTGACCGACCAGCGCCCCGGCCGCATCGTCGACAAGCATGGGGTTCGGTGCGACGGCACCGAGCACGATGCGCGCGGTGGCAATCCGGCCGTCCGTGTCGAGCTCAAGACCCGCCGCAACACCCGCGACCGCGATCGCGTTGCCGTCGCGCAGTGCAAACCTGGCGTAGGCGGCGCCGGCCCGCGACGGTGCCGCCGGGACACGGACCTCGGTGAGGATCTCATCTTGTCGCGCCACGGTGCGGCGCGGACCGGCGAAGAAATCCTCGAGCGCGACCGTACGCGTACCACCCGGCGACCAGAGCACGACCGACGCGTTCATCGCGATGAGGATCGGCGGCAGGTCGGCGCACGAGACGGCGCTGGCGAGATTGCCGCCGACCGTCGCGACGTTGCGGATTTGCCGCGCGGCCATCTCGCGCGTGGCGTCCAGCAGCGGCGCAAAGCCCTCGCGGACGACCGGCGCTTGATCCAGCTCGGTGATGGTGGTTCGAGCACCGATCCGCAGTGAGCCGTTGGTTTGCGACACGCCGCGCAGTGCGTCGATCCCGCGAATGGACACGAGATGGGCGGCCGAGACCCGACCGGTCTTGAGATCCACGAGCAGATCCGTGCCGCCGGCGAGGAGTCGCGCGTCCGGCGCATGGCGAGCCAAGAGGGTCGCGGCTTCGCTGAGCGATGTAGCCTCGTGCAGCTCGATGTCGGGTAGGTACAATTCGCCGGCTCCTGTCGCTAAGCGCGCGTGCCCCAAGGCGGCTCCCTTACGGTCGGGCTTCGGAACGAGTGCGGTGGGCGTCTGCCTGGGGACATACCCTCACGCCTACACATACGTTGCCGGGACGCCTCCACATACGCTGCCGATGGCGCCCCGCGCTCGGTGATCCGCGCGTGCGCCCGCACGGCACGCGTCTAACGCGCTCGGCGCCCGATTCAAACCGGCTTGCCGCAAGCCGGCATCCCACCAGAGCCGGCGCGTGCCCGCGGTCCGCGCGATCGCACGGTCGGGGCGGGCGCCCCGGGCCGCTCCGCTTACGGCTCGCCACCGTGCGCCCCGGCGACACCGCGCAGGAACTGCTCGGCAATCTGATTCGCGACGCTGACCGGCGATCGTCCGCGCTGGCCGTCATACCATCGGTAGAGCCAATTGAGCGTGCCGAACAGCGACATCGTCGCGACGTGGCGGTCCAGCGTGCTGTCCGGTGCGAGGACGTCGAAGACGCGGTCGACGATGTCGCGCGCGAGGTCGTAGTAATCGCGGCGGATGGATCTGGCCTCTTCGTAGGCGGCGCCGGTGAGCGAGTCCAACTCGTGGGAGCAGACCTTGAGGGCGGCCATATTCGCGGCGAAGTAGCCGACGTGCGACCGGACCATGACGCGGAGGCGTTCGATCGGGTCTTCGACGCCGTGGAGCCGTTCCCGGAGGTTGTTGAGCAGGGAGTTGAACGCCCGGAACTGGATGAGGAAGAGCATCCGCTCCTTGCGATCAAAATAGTGATACATACCGGCCAGGCTCACGCCGGCGGCCTTGGCGACGGCGCGCATGGACGCCCGGGCATAGCCGACCCGTGCCATGACGCCGGTGGCGGCCTCGAGAATGTGATTCAGGCGGTCGTCGTAAGTCTCGCGGTTATCGGAGCTTCTGACCGATCCCATCGGCCCGCTCGGTGAATCGAACATTTGTTCTGGTCTATGCGAGATCATAATGCTTCCATCGGCCATCCGGCCGGACGTTCGCTCGCACCGCGTATCTTGAACGCAACGCGGCGTCGTGTCAAGGAAAAGCTCGAAAAAAGTGCTTGACACGCCGATGCACGGTTGGATAATCGGGTGGACTGCGCTCTGAAACCGGACGTCGCACCTGCGAATCCGCCGTCATTTTCGACGGAACGCCGATCGAACGTTCGTTCTAGCGTTGGGTTGCATCCGGCGCCGGGCGATCCGGGGCGCCGGTCATGATGGAGTCACCACGATGAGCATGTTCCCCCACCGATCAGCGGACTCGTTTGATTTCCAGGACGTGCAATACCAGAAGGAGGATCGGGTCGCGCGGATCACGATGAGCCGCCCACAGAACTACAACGCGTACAGCACGACTGGATTACAGGGGCTCGCGACGGCGTTTCACGACGCGTCGTGCGACGACGGCGTGGCGGTAGTGGTGTTTACGGGCGCGGGCGACCGGGCGTTTTGCACCGGCGGCGACGTGAAGGAGTATCAGGCGAACTACACGCAGCGGCCTCGGGACTATTGGAAATACATGTCTTGCTTTAAAGCGTACATTGAATCTATTGTGAACTGCGCGAAGCCGGTGATCGCGCGGCTCAACGGTATGGCGGTCGGCGGCGGGAATGAGAGCCAACTCGCGTGCGACCTGGCGGTCATGGGCGAGCACGCGTTCATCGCGCAGGTGGGCACGAATGTCGGGTCGGTGGCGTGCGGCGGTTCGACGCAGTGGCTGCCGTTGCACGTCGGGGATCGCAAGGCCCGCGGCATCCTGATGCTGAACCAGCGGTATCCGGCGTTTACGTCGCTGTCGATGGGGCTGGTGAATGTGGTCGTGCCGACGGTGAAGGGGCCGGACGGCGCGTTTGTGACGACACTGGCGGATGGGCGGACGTACCTGGCCGACTGGAACACGGATCCGTGGGATGCGCCGTGTGTTCGGCGTGCGACGCCGGCGGAGATCCGCAAGGCATCGAAGGGGGCGGATGGGTACACACTCGACTTGACGCGGCTTGACGAAGTCGTGGCGGGGCTGTGCGACCAGATCGTCCACAAGTTCTTCGAGTGTACGCGTTACACGAAAGCGCAGGTCAACTATTGGAAGGACCTGTCGTGGCACGCGACGGCCGGTCACGCCCGGGACTGGCTTTCGATCCACTACACGAGTCTTGAGCCGTACGAGGGGATGACGGCGTTTGTAGAGAAGCGGAAGGCGGACTACGTCGGCCTGCGGGATCGTGCGGCCGATCCGAACGGATCGAGTGAGTTTCTTTGGGGGCCGTATGCGAAGACGTGCTCTGCATGCGGGGCGAAGGGATTGCCGCGCGACTTCGAGCATTGCGGTCGGTGCGGCGCGGCCCTTGCTGCTGCGGTCGCAACGTAGATTGGCGGGTTGCGGCCGCGTGCGGCGTGCCGTGGGGCCGTGGTGTCCCACGGCGCGTCTCCGGCCAGACGTGTGTGTCGGACGTCGTTGTTTCTCGTGCGGCCTCTGGTTTTCGGCGCGTGTTCGGTGGTGTTATGGAACGAGCGGTTCGACAGGCGTTGATCACGGGCGGGAGTCGTGGGATCGGGCGGTGTATCGCGGAGACGCTCGCGCGTGACGGTTATGACATCGGTTTGTTTCATGACGGTTCTCCGGACGAGGCGGTGCCGGTGGTGGAGCGGATCGAATCGTATGGGCGGTCGGCGTGGTCGCGTGTGGGGGACGTGCGGGATGCAACGGCGGTACACGCGGCGGTGGAGGCGTTTGCCGCGGAGCGCGCGACGATCGATGTACTGATCAACAACGCGGGCATTTTCCGTGATGAGGTCATCTGGAAGATGACGGACGCGGCCTGGCACGACGTGGTGGACGTTGATCTGACAGGGATGTTTCACTTTTGTCGGGCGGTGGTGCCGGTGATGCGGGAGCACGGGTGGGGGTCGATCGTGAACATCTCGAGCATCAACGGGCTGCGCGGCAAGTTCGGGCAGACGAACTACTCGGCGGCGAAGGCGGGTGTGATCGGGTTGACCAAGGCGCTCGCGAAGGAGGTTGCGCGGTTCAACATTACGGTGAACGCGGTGGCGCCGGGGTTGATCGAGACGGACATGGTGCGCGCGATGCCGGCCGAGGCGAAGGCGGAGGCGGTTGACGAGATTCTGCTTGGCCGCCCCGGTCGCGTCGAGGACGTCGCGGAGGCGGTGGCGTTCCTATGTAGCGACCGGGCGCGGTTCATCACGGGCGCGGTGCTGCGCGTGGACGGAGGTCAGTATGTATAACAAGCCCGTGGCGGGTCG
>JBHHVO010000274.1:0-4657 GCA_046754365.1 Phycisphaerae bacterium
CCACGAGGTAGCCGACGACCGCGTGGAGCAGGTCTTCGAGCATGGGATAGGAGATGTATCCCGGCTCGACGTCGACGGCGTCGTTGGGTGTGTGGTAGTAGGGGTTGCAACTGTAGCACCGCTCGATGACGACGCACGCGGGGATGCCGGCGGCTTCGAAGGGCCAGTGGTCGCTGAACGCATAGCTGCCGAGGTTCACGAACGCGCCGAGCCCGTCGCCGTAGGTGTCGATCGCGTCGGCGACACCGTTGACGACGTAGCTCGACGCGGGTTTGCCGTAGATGTCCATGGCGTAGAAGCCGGCGTCGTGGCCGACCATGTCGGTGACGAGGGCCATGACGATGTCCAGGTCCGTGTGCTGGGCGACGTATGCGTAGCTGCCTTTGAGTCCCTGCTCTTCGCGGTCGAACGCGATGTACTTGATGGTCCGCGCGGGGCGGTGGCGTGAGAGGATGCGTGCGACCTCCATGACGATGGCGGTTCCGGTGCCGTTGTCGTCGGCGCCTGGGTTGTTGACCGAGTCGAAATGGGCGCCGATGACGTGGATCTGGTCGGGGAATTCGGTGCCGATTTGCGTGGCGACGACGTTGTAGTACGTGTTGCCGGCGTAGAGAAACGGCTCGAGCTCGACGGAAAGCCCGAACGACGAGAGCACGTCGACGATGTTGTCGCGCGCGAGGTCGTGCTGGGGACCGAAGCCCCGATTGTCGCCGAGGTGGGTGAAGAGCAGGTCTTCGAGGTAGTGCTGGTAGTTCTCGATGTCGACCTGGGCGGCGATCGCCTCGGCGACCGGCGACGCGGCGGCCGGCGGTGCGGCGACGATGACGGCGCAGGCGGCGCAAAACACGCCGGACACGAAGATCCGCGGATGTGGGATTGGGAACATGGCTGGTCCTCCGAATGCGCGTGGGTCGGGCGGGGTCTCCTCCTACTCGGTGCTGGTGGGCACGCGGCATGCCACGGTCATGGTGGGTTTGCCGCCGCGGGCGTGATCGGCCGCGGGCGCGCGTGCCGGGCACGGCCGGGCGGGCTGCAGGCGGGTTTTGCCGACCGCGGGGCGGCCCCGTACGATGCGGCGCCCGGAGCGCAGTGCCCGCGTGGGCGCGGCATCTCGCGCAGGTGGTGCGGGTGGTCGCGCTCGGGGCGGGCGTGGCATGTGGCGCGGTTTCGGTCGGTGTCGGCGTGTGGGATCGATGCGCGACGCCGCGTGGAGGGCGCGGGACCGGCGGAGCCCCATCGATGCAGCTCGATCTGTCGCCGGAACACCTGCTCGGCGCGTATGCGACCGGGGTTTTCCCGATGGCGGACGACGCGGGGGTGGTTCACTGGCTGGCGCCGGATCCGCGGGCGGTGATCGAGCTGGACGGGTTTCGGACGACGCGTTCGTTGCGGCAGGTGCTGCGGCGTGGGACGTTCGAGATCGCGGTGAACAATGCGTTCGACGAGGTGATCCGGGCGTGCGCGGATCGCGCGGGCGGGACGTGGATCACGCGTGAGATCGAGGCGGCGTATTGCGCGTTGCACGAACTGGGGTTCGCGCACAGTGTGGAGGCGTGGCGTGACGGGCGGCTGGCGGGGGGGCTCTACGGGGTGTCGCTGCGCGGCGCGTTCTTCGGGGAGTCGATGTTTTTTCGCGTTCCGAATGCGTCGAAGGTTGCGCTGGCGGCGCTTGTGACGCGGATGCGCGAACGGGGGTTTGCGCTGCTGGACGTTCAATTCGCGACGGATCACCTGCGGCGGTTCGGCGCGAGGGAGATACCGCGTGGGGTGTACCTGCGGCGTCTGGCGGACGCGTTGCGGGTGCAGTGCTCGTTCATCGACGACGACGGGTGACCGTGTGCGGCGCGACGGGAGCATCGGTTTGGCGCGCGTCGGGGGGACGCGTGGAGGGTGCTTCGTGATGGGCAAGTGTGCGTTCCCGATCGACAAGCGAGCGTGGTCGCCGAGTGTCATCCCGGGTCCGATCGTGTTGATCTCGACGGTCGACGCGGACGGCGTTGCGAACGTGGCGCCGAAAAGCTGGGTTCAAATGGTCGCGTTCGAGCCGCCGACGCTCATGTTCTCGGGGACGAAGGGCAACGCGACCGAGGAGAATATCCTGGCGACGGACGGGTTTGCGGTGAACATCGTCGACGAGCAACTGCTGCCGAGCGTGGTGGGGTGTCTGGCGTGGCGTGGCGTGGAGCGGATCGAACGGTCCGGCTGGCGCCTGGAACCCGCGCGGCGGATCCGTGCGCCGCTGGTAGCGCAGGCGCCCGCGCAGCTCGAGTGCAGCCTGGTGAAGACCGTGTCGGTGGGATCGGGTTTCGTCGTGTTCGGCCGGATCATCGCGGCGCGGATCGACGAGGCGATCGGCGGCGCGGCCGGTGACGAGCGCTACGACCTGCTGCGTCAGGCGTGCTTTCTGGAGGACGGTGTATACGGTATCATCCGCGTGACGCGCCGGGTGTGATGGGATGAGGGAGACGAGGCGCCGTCACACGATAGAGGAGGGTCGTGACGTACAGCGCCGGCGCGTGAGGCGATGACCAGAGCCCCGTGGGCGCGACCGACCATGCGCCCCGACGCCGGCCGTCGGTTCGGTTGTTGTGAACGGTCGTATCATGCGCTAGCGGTCTGTTGAAAAAGTGTGGCACGGGTTTCCAACCGGTGGGTCGTTCCGTGTTTTCAGCGGCCAGCACCGGTTAAAAACCGGTGCGACATGGAAGACCCTTGTGTTTCAACAGGCTGCGAGACACATGTGATCCGCACCGAGGCAAGGGATGTCTAATACCATGAATCCAAGCGATACGCCCGCGCTCGCGCCGCCCCTGACGCCGCGGGCCCGCGCCGCGTGGCGCGTGGTCCAGACGATGGTATGGGTGATCGGTGTCGCGATTTTCCTGGCGCTCGTGTTCGCGCCCGAGATTGGGATTCACGCGTTCTGGAACGTGCTGATCCCGGTTGCGCCGGCGTTGTTTGCCATTGCGCTGGGCGTGTGGCGGAACGTGTGCCCACTCGGGTCCACGGCGCTTTTGGCGCGGCACGTGGACCACACCGCGCGCCGGCGGTTATCGACGACGGCGCACGGCTGGCTGAGCCTTGTCGGGGTTGTGCTGCTGCTGCTCATCGTACCGCTGCGTCACGCGGTGTTGGACACGAACGGCCCCGCGACGGCGCTGTCGATCGGTGTGCTGGCGGTCGTGGCGGTGCTGTTGGGTCTTCGGTTCGAGTGGAAGAGCGCGTGGTGCTCGGGTCTGTGCCCGGTGCATCCGGTTGAACGGCTTTATGGCTCGGCGCCGCTCGTTTCGGCGCCGAACGCGCACTGCACGCGGTGTGAGCAATGCGTCGCGCCGTGTCCGGACGCGACACCCGGCATCCATCCGTTGTCCGCGGACGACACGATGCTGCATCGGGTGGCGGGGACGTTGTTGGTGGGCGGGTTCGCCGGGTTCATCTGGGGCTGGTTCCACGTTCCGGACTACGCGGGCGTTGAGGGGTGGCGACACCTGCCCGGCATCTATGGTGTGCCACTTGGTGGCACGGCGGTGTCGCTGTTGCTGTTTGTGTTGCTGCGGCGCGTGGTGCCCGCGGGATCGCGGGACCGGCTCATCCGCGCGTTCGCGGCGGCGGCGATCGCGTGTTACTACTGGTACCGACTCCCCGCGCTGTTCGGATTCGGCGTGTTCCCGGGGGACGGTATGCTCGTGGACCTTACGACGGTCCTGCCGGTGTGGTTTCCCACGGCGTCGCGTGTGGCGACTACGGCGCTGTTCGCGTGGTGGCTTGTCGGCCGTTCGCGTGTTCGGCGGGCGTGGTGTATCCGACCGCCGTATGCGGTGCCCGCGGTGGTCGGCTGCGGCTAGAACGCCGTCAAGGGACGGGCGGTGCGTCGACGGGGCAGCGCGTCGCGACACGCGGGCGGCGGGGCACGGCGGGCGCCGGCGGTTGTTTGGCGGGGCGTCGGTTCCGCGGGCCTCGGAGACGCGTGGATCCGCACACGCGCGGCGCGGACGCGTATGTCGAAGAACACGATGAGTCCCTGCCCGTCGACGTCGGCGTGCCGGGGCGTAGCCTCGAAACTTGGAGTTAGCCCTGCGATGACACAACCCACCGGCACCGATCGCCCCACGGCCGTACTCAAGGCCGAGCATCAGATTATCCTGCGCGTTATTGGTGTCCTGTCGCGGCTCGTCGCCCGGCACGAGGACGGCGACGGGTTCGAGACGGGCGCGTTGGCGCGGTGCGTCGGGTTTTTCCGGTTGTTCGCGGACGCGTGCCATCACGCGAAGGAGGAGGACTTGCTGTTTCCGGCGCTCGAGTCTCGCGGCATCCCGCGTGACGGCGGACCGATCGGGATGATGCTCTACGAACACACGCTCGCGCGGCAATACACGCGCGAGATGGGTGATGCACTGGAAGGCGTTGAGCGCGGGGATACGGAAGCGACCAAGGCGTTCACGGCCGCCGCGCACCGCTACGCCGAGCTGCTGCAGAATCACATCTACAAGGAAGACAACGTCCTGTTCAACATGGGCGACCAGGTCATGACCGATGCGGACCAGGAGACGCTCTGCAGCCGGTTCTGCGCCGTTGGGTGTCGCAGCTTCGGCGGCAAGACCCGGGAAGAACTCGAGCACATCGCCGACGAACTCGAAGCCGAGTGGCCCGCGTGAAG
>JBHHVO010000275.1:0-4649 GCA_046754365.1 Phycisphaerae bacterium
CGGCGCTCCGGACGGCGTCTGCACGTCGGTCCGGTCGCCCACCCGCCGATCGGCCGTGGTGACTGCGGCGCAACGCGCGTCGGCGCCGATGCCGACCACGCCGATCGCCACGGCGCCGACGCGGATCGCGAGCGCGCGGCGGGACCGCGTCCACAAGCGGTCGCCACCGCTGGCCCGGCGTGTGTGGTGGTGCACGATATCCATCCGTAGTCACTCCGTGTGAGGGGTTTGGTCGCCGTGCAGCGTACGCGATGCCCGGCGTGCCGCCAATCCCGCAGGCGCCGCAAGACCCGTTCGAAAAGACCATGTCAGACCATGCCCGAGCGATGTTATAGTGGAATGGATGACGGCACGCATCTCCGTAACCCGATACACCGTCATCCGGAGCTAGGTTTGGGACGGTCGGCTGCGCCAAGGCCTGTTTTCGTCCTGGCGCGGCCTCCGTCCGTCCCGGCATTTCCTTGCGCACCGCTTCGATGCGCTGCAGCGTAGCCGCACCCACCGGACGGCGTCCGTAAACGGTCGCGAAGCCGCGTCGCGCCGGACTGCTGCGGTGTGTCAAGGAGGGGCAGGCGTCCGCGTCACGGGTGCTCACGAAGCACCGTGTTCGACAGAAAGGAGGGTCAACACGTTGGGGCCAAGGGCCTCACGAGGCTTGAGACCCCAACGACCCTCCGACGGGCGCACGATCGCGCGGCGGCGCACGCGCGCCTGGCCGTGACGGCTGCGCCGGATTCCACTGGCCCCCTACCGGTCCGCCGCAGCCCCGTGCCGCGACGAGCGCATGCCGGCCCACGCGGCCGCATGACGGATTGTGCCACCGTTCCCCAGGGCCAAACCGGCCCTCACACGCCGGGAACGGCGTTTTCTGCGACCAAGCATGCCCGCGAAGAACGGCTGGCCGCGCGGCCCGTGATGACGCACCGTTTTCCGTGGGGTCGCGAGCCGGTAAACGTGACCGGATTGAGTACCCGCGTTGCGGGGCTGCGTTCCGGGGCTCGCCGGTACGTTCCGCGTGACACACCAGGATTCCGGGGCACGCAGCGGATTGCCCCGCCGGGCGGCCGCGTCTTGCACACCTGCCCGCGCTGTGACGCGTGCGCCGCTTGCCGGAGCGCACACTGCCGCATGCTCGATCAGCGGTCCGGAGTGCGACGCCGCATACCAGCGCTCATGCCCGCGCGGATCCAGCCCTATCCGCTGGAACGGGGCCCGGCGACGTGTTATCATTTGCGTTGCGTTGGCACGTTGGTCGTGGTGCCAGTCTCGATGTCAAAGTGAGATAGGACAGCACGGCTGATCCTCCGGGCCGGCGTCGGCGTGGTGGTTGCCCCGCCGCCGCGCGGGTATGGCCGGCGACGCACCGGCTGCGTCCCCAACGGGTCAAGCCATCGGGCACCCGCCGCGCAGGATAACGCGAGACGCAGCGGTAGCGGCTTGGCGGAAGTGAGGTGCTGGATGAAACGCGTGCTCTGGTTGGTGCTGGGGAGCGGTATGGCCATGACCGCAGCCGCGGCCGATGACGGTCCACTGTTTGCGCGGCCCCGCCACGACCCCGTGGTCGTACCCGACGTGGCGCGCGCCTTGCAGGCGAGCGCCGACGGGACGGCGGCGGTTTGGGTCTTTTTTACGGATAAGGGCGTCGACACGGCGGCCGCATATGAGACAGCGCTGGCGGACGTGGCGCGAACGTACCACCCGGCGGCGGTGCGGCGGCGCGCGCTACGGCGCACGTTCCCCGGCCTGTTCGACCACCGCGACCTGCCACTCCCGACTTCGTATGTGGACGCGGTGCGCGGCACGGGGGCCCGGGTGCGGACGCAGAGCACGTGGCTTGGGGGCGTGAGCGCGACGGCGGATGCCGAACAGGTCGGCGCGATCGCCGCGCTGCCGTTCGTCGGCCTGGTCACGCCGGTCGCCCGTGCGGTGCACACCGAGCCGCCGGCGCCGGATGCGGCTGTACGCGGCGGCGACGTCGCGGCCGGCAACTTCTACGGGCTCTCGCTGGAACAACTCACGCAAATCAACATCCCCGCGGTCCACGCGGCGGGTTTCACGGGCGCGGGCGTGGTGATCGGCATCCTTGACACCGGGTTCATCCGGACGCACGAGGCGTTCAACGAGCCGTCGCACCCGGTGCAGGTGCTGGGCGAATGGGACGTCATCAATGATGACGGCGACACGAGCCAGGAGCCGGGCGACCCGGGTGGGCAGTCGTCGCACGGGACGTACATCCTCGGCACGATCGGCGCGTTTCTGCCGAACACGCTCGTCGGCGGTGCGTACGATGCGGCGTTCTACCTCGCGAAGACGGAAGACATTTCCAGCGAGACGCCGATTGAGGAAGACTTTTACGTCGCGGGGCTGCAATGGATCGAGGCGAACGGCGCGGACGTGGCCACGAGTTCGCTCGGTTACATTGCCTGGTATACCCAGGCCGACCTCGATGGGCAGACCGCGGTCACGACGGTCGCGGTCAACATCGCGACGGGGAACGGGTTGGCGTGTTGCACGGCCGCCGGCAACAGCGGCCACGACACGAGTCCCACGACGTCACATCTCATCGCCCCGGCCGACGCGTTCGAGGTGTTCTCGTGCGGCGCGGTGACGAGCGAGGGCTCGATCGCCGGCTTCAGCAGCGACGGCCCGACCGCCGACGGGCGGACGAAGCCCGAGGTGCTGGCGCGCGGCGTGGGTACGTGGACCGTAAGTCCATCCGATGACTTCGGCTATGTCGGCGTAAGCGGCACGTCACTGTCGACGCCGCTCGTGGCGTCAAGCGTCGCGCTCATCGTACAGGCGCATCCGGATTGGACGGTGGCGCAGATGCGTTCGGCGCTGCTGCAGACGGCCGGCGACTACGTCGCGAACGGCGTACCCGACCCGGTGTTCGTACGGGGCTACGGGATTATCGACGTGCTCGCGGCAATCAACATGACGTTCGAGGGCGACGTCGACACCGACGGCGATACGGATCTGGTGGACTTCTCCGCGTACCGCGCATGCCTTGGCGGTCCCGGCGTGCCGGCTGGACCGGGCTGCAGCACCGCCGACCTCGACGAGGACGGCGACGTGGATATGTTCGACTTCATCCTCATGCAGACGAACTTCACCGGCCCGTGGACGGATTGATCATCGCGTGATGCGCCCACGCCGATGCGCACCGCGGGGTACGCATGGCGAGGCGACCGATCGCGTCACGGTTTCAAAAACACTGAAACGCGGCGGCGTGTCGGCCGGCGTGTTGGATCACGTTGCCGGGCGCGCGTACAATCCACCGGACCCTGCGGCCGGTTGAACGAGTGGGCGGGCCTTGACCGCCGTACCGGCCGACCGCGTACGGGCTTGCTACGGACAGGGACAGGACGGCGAGTGCAGGTTCACGAACACGACCCGGCGGCGCGGCGCGCCGCGTATCGACTCGGCGTGGTGGCGTATCTCAACGCGCGTCCGTTGGTGCAGGGGCTCGAGCGCGATCCGGACGTCGAGCTGGTTTTTGACGTACCGGCGAGGCTGCCCGCGCTGCTCGATGCGGGTGCGGTGGATGCGGCCCTCGTACCGGTGATCGACATCCTTCGCGCCGACCGGTCGTGGCGAATCGTGTCGGACGCTTGCATCGGATGTGACGGCGAAACGTTGACCGTTCGGGTGTTCTCGCGTGTGCCGGCGGAGCGGATCACAAGGCTCCACGTGGACGGCGACTCGCACACATCGGTGGCGCTCGCGCGGATCCTGTGGTCCGAGCTGTATGGGTGCGGGCTCGACATCCTGCCGTTTAGGGGACAAGAGACGGTCGATGCGTGCGAGGCGGTGCTGCTCATCGGTGATAAGGTCGTCACGCAGCGGCTCATCGACCACGACATCGAGACGGACCTGGGCGCGCTCTGGAAGACACTGACGGGTCTGCCGTTTGTGTTCGCGGCGTGGGCGGCGGTCGGCGATGCGGACGCCGCACCGCTCGCCAAGCGGCTCACCACGGCGCGCGACCTTGGTGTGGCGTCGGCGCGGATGATCGCCGCCGACTTCGGCCCGGGACTCGGGTGGCCGGTGGCGCTCGCGCAGCGGTACCTGACGCAGCGCCTCAAGTTCACGCTCGGTCCCATGCAGCGGCGCGCGATGGATCGGTTCCTCGAGCTCGCGAAGGCACACGACATCGTCGCGCCGACCCAAGCGCTGGTATTCGCATGACAACGGCACCCGTAACGATGCCCGGCGCGGGCGTGCGGCGGATCACGGACGACGACGCGCTGGCGCTCTACCGTGAGTGCTCACTGCCCGAGCTCGGCCGGATGGCACACGCGGTGACGCTCAAACTCCACCCGGAGCCGTACCGAACCTACGTCGTCGATCGCAACATCAACTACGCGAACTATTGCACCGCGAAGTGCATTTTCTGCAATTTCAAGGCGGATCCGCCCGGGACGGACTCCGGCCGAAAAGACCTGCCGGAGGGCTATGTCCTGTCGTTCGACGCGATCGGGCGCAAGATCGAGGAATTGATCGCGATCGGCGGGACCCAGGTGCTGATGCAGGGCGGGCTCGTGCCGGCGGACATGCTGCCGTTTACGTGGTATCTGGACCTCATGCGGTTCATCAAGGGGACGTTCCCGACGATTCACATCCATGCATTCAGCCCGCCGGAGATCCAC
>JBHHVO010000276.1:0-4624 GCA_046754365.1 Phycisphaerae bacterium
GGCCGTCGGCGCAACGGGCGCGGCGGACGGTTCCACGGGCACGGCGGGCGGCGTAGCCGCGGCGTCTTCAGGCGTCGCGGCCGGTGGTGTTTCAGGGGTCTTGGCGGCGTCTTCGGTCACGTGCGGGCGCTCCGGGAACTCGACTTCAAGGATCCAAAGGCATCGGCTGCTGGGCCGCGTGAGGGTGTTCGCTCGTCGTGTACACCTTGAGCTTCTTAAGCATATGCCGGGCCAGCGCGTTCTTGGGCAGCATCCGCCGCACCGCCTCCCGAACAACACGGTCCGGGTGGTCCTGCGCCATGCGCTTGTACGGGATCTCCTTGTACCCGCCCGGGTGGTACGAGTATCGCGGATACACCATCGTCTCGGCCTTACGCCCCGTGAGCCGGATCTTGCCGGCATTCGTCACCACCACGAAATCGCCCGTGTCGACGTGCGGTGTATACGTCGGCTTATGCTTCCCCATAAGAACCGTCGCGATCCGCACCGCCAGCCGACCGAGCACACGGTCCGTGGCATCCACGTGATACCACGCCTGCGTCACTTCGCCCGGTTTCGCACAGAAACTACGTAACCTACCACGAGGCATATACTTACCACCTGTTCACACCATGCAGCCGAATGTAGAACACGGTACTCTACCGACTCCCGCCGCCGCGTCAACCCCATTCTCACCGGTTTCACCGGTCCCCGGCGTTGCCAACCCGCGCGCCGCCGGCGCACGATTGCGTCGCGCGGGGCGGCGTTTACAATCGGTTGAATGCATGTCACCAACCGTGACCGCGCGAGAATGCCTGGTCGGGGCGGGTCGTGAGGGCCGCGGTCGTCGACCGCGTCGGCGTGTACCCGCTCCGGGTGCCCTTGCGGCACATGGTCCTCGGCCATGCAGCGCCACGGCGGGCGCCATCAGATCGCGGCATCGCCGAGCCTGTCGTCATCATGGTCGAGCTCCGCAACGGGTCCAAGGGCTACGGCGAGACGTTCCCGGCCGACCGAACCGGCCCCGACGGCGGCGCGACCATGATCGCGGAGGTGGCCGACACCTACCTGCCACCCTTGAGTCGGTTCCATCCGGCATCGTTTCCCGACGCGCTCGAGGCGATCGAGCAACTACCGATGCGCGGTCCCCACGGCCCCGGCATTCCCGCCGCCCGCGCCGCCGTCGAGGTCGCGATGCTCGATGCGGTCATGCGGTTCTACGGCCGGACACTCGACGACGTCGTCGCGTGGATGGGGCTTCCCGGCTTCGGCGGGCCCGGTGCGTTGGATCGCCTCCGGTTCAGTGGGTGGCTCGTGCAGCCCGACGTCGTGAACACGGTGCGTACAGTGTGCCGGCTCTACCGCACCGGCGTCCGAGACTTCAAGATGCGTGTGGGTCGCCCGAACGATCGCGAGCGTCTCGAGCGCGTGACGTACGTGCTCAGGCGCGGCATCGCCCGCGGCGCGGTGACCCTCGGTGTCGACGCCGGCGGTGCCTGGACCAAGGACGAGGCGATCGAATGGCTCGACGACGCGGCCGACCTGCCGATCGCGTACGTCGAGCAACCGGTGCCGCGTGATCACGAGGAAGACACACTCGTCCTCCGCGACCTCTTTGACACGTCGCTCGTGTTGGACGCGTCGGTCGTGACCGTGCCGGACGCCGAGCGGCTTGTCGCGCTCGGGCTCGACGGCGGATTCAGCATCGGACTCTGCAAGTGTGGCGGGTTGATGCCGTCGCTCCGACTCGCAGCCTGGACGCGACGCGCCCGGGTCGCCGTCCATTTCGCCGGCGAGGTCGGCGAGACAAGCGTCCTCGCCAGGGCGGGACTCGGGTTTCTCGGGGTCTGCCCGGGGGTCCGGCGGGCGGTCGGATGCCTCGGGTCGCGCGTGCTCGCGGCCGACATAGTGCGGCGCGGCGTGCGTTTCGGCTGGGGCGGCCGGCCGCCCCGGTTTCGGTCCAACGGCGTCACCGTCGCGCCGGATCCGGAGCTGCTCGAGCGGCTTTCGGCGTGCGAGCCGGCGGTGTACAAGCTGTGATAACGCGGGCGGTCGAACCACCCGCGCGGTCCCCGGGACACGACGCGTGACGCCGCGGCGCTGGCGCGTCCCCGTTGTCGCTGGAGCATCGCCATGAATACCACGGTTTTCCGGAGCCTCTCGGTCCTGGTCTGCGGCGTTTGGATCGCAGGGGGCATGGTGCGTGCGCGGGCCCAGGACGTCCGGCCGGTCGCGCCGAGCGAGAAGCCCTCCGAGCGGGCGCTCATCGACAACATCCGCCGGTTCGCCGCGGCGGTCCGATCCGATGACCGCACGGACGGGGCGGGGCGGGCGCGTGTGGTCGCGCACCAGGGAGCCCTGCTCGCGATCGACGAGCTCCTCACGCGCTTCCCCGACACGAGCTTCCGCGATGACGCCGTCATCCAGAAGCTCCGTTCGCTCGCGGCGCTCGCCCGCCTCTCGCCGGATTACCTCCGCGAGCTGGACGCCATGACCGACGAGCTCACCCACGCGAAAACGAGCCCGCGGGTCGCCGAACACGCCGCGTACTTCGCGATTCAGGCGTTTGTCTTGGGTGCGCGGGCCGAGCGCATGCCCGAACCGCGACGCCTGGCCGGTACGTTCGAGCGCTACGACGCGTTCCTCGAAGACTTCCCCGAATCCGAATACGTACCCACGGTTCGCGCGAGCCTGATCCGCAACGCGATCGCCCTCAAGCGTCTCGACCGGGCCGACCGTGAACTCGCGAAGCTCCGAAGGCGCTTCCCCAAGCATCGCGCGACACGCCGCGCCCAGGGCGAAGTGTTTCGCGCTCGGGCGATCGGCCGGCCGTTTCACATCGAGTGTACCGCCGCCGGCGGTGCCGCGCTGCGCACGAGTGCGTACGCCGGAAACGTCGTATTGATCCATTTCTGGGCGAGCGGCCACGCCCGCGCGGTCCGCGAATTGAAGCGGCTCGTGGCGCTCCGACAAGCACACGGCGCACACGGCCTCAAGATCCTCGGTGTCAATGTCGATCACGACCGCGCCGCGTTCGACGCCGCGGTGCAACAGCACCACGTGGCGTGGCCGAACTGCTTCGCCGGAAAAGGCCGCGACGACGACCTCCTCATCGACAACGGCGTGACGCGCCTGCCGGCGTACTTCCTCGTCGATCGAAACGGCATCCTACGCAGCACCGACCCCGGCGATCAGCTCGAAGCGCTCGTAACGCAACTCCTCGAAGAACCACCGCCCAAGACACACCCCTGACGCCCGAAACATCCGGCGACGCCGGAGTACCGTCCGGCCCCCGTGCCGGACGTAGCTGCGCACCACCCCCGGAGCGCCCCGCCCCCGTGCCGGACGGAAACCAGCGACGCCCCCGCGCCGCGTCCTACGATGACCGGGTGCCCGCCGGGGAGCCTGGGTGCGGCGGCGCCGCGCTGGTTCCCGGCCCGCGTCCGCGGCTAAGGTTGTCCTCACGGTACCGTTCGGCGTGCCGGTGCAGGCTCAATCCGAGCAAGTCGCGCGTACAGATCATGATGTCGCCCGCGAGCGTCGTAAGGATGCCGCCGTTATAGAACCGCCGCGGACTCGTCACCATCGGCGCGTTGATGAGCCGCATCTTGCCGATCCGTCGCATCGCACCACAGAAGTGCGCATCCTCCTTGATCGGGACCTCGGGAAACCCGCCGACCGCGTGAAACGCCGTCCGACGCGCGAAGATCCCCTGGTCGCCGAAATACCGCCCGCGCACGCGGTAACGCATCCGATCCACGCGTTCCACGACGCGCAGCCGCCATTCCGGACCGTCCAGCTTGAACGCGAACGCCCCACCGACCACGCCCGGCGACGCAAGCGCGTCGCGGATCAGCGCATCGTACCGATCCGGTACGAGACTGTCGGCGTGCAGGAACAGCAGCGCGTCGCCCGACGCCGACGCCGCCCCGGCGTTGCACGCCCGCGCCCGGTCGGTCAGCGTACCGCCGGTCTCGACCGCTGCCCCGCAGTGCCTGGCCACCGTCGTCGTCTCGTCGGAAGATCCACAGTCCGCGACGATCAACTCGACGGGCGGCCCGACGGTCCGGCGCCGCAGCACGGAGATCGTATGGGCGAGTGTGCCGCCTTCGTTCAGGGTCGGTACCACCACGCTGAGTCGCATCGCGCCGGTCACCGGTTGTACCGCCCGTGGTAATGCCGAATCCCCTGCCACGGCAAACGCACGGACACCGTCGCATCGAGGTACGCCGTCGTCGTGCACGTCGCGCACTTATCGAACGGATACCGCCCGAATCGCTTCGCCGACGCCCGCAACAGCGTCGTGTAATCCATATCGAGCAGGCTCCCCACCGCCTGTTCGTTGTAGTAGCAACACGGATAGATCAGCCGCGCCCGAGCATCGAGCAGCGGCAGCAGCGTCGGGTTGCAGAACGGCACCGGCCGGCGGTTGTCTTCCATCCAGTCGAGCGTCACGTCCGTCATGTGCACCCGGCCGGTACGGCGCTTCGCGTCTTTGAGCGCGCGCACGATCCGACCGTCGACCCGGACGCCGCCGAGGTAGCGGTCGATGTTGACGAAAACGCTGTGCCCCCGGTCGATCATGTCGTCGATCTCGGCGATCACCCAACCGGGGTCATCCTCCGTGCACAGCACAAAGTTGATC
>JBHHVO010000277.1:0-4599 GCA_046754365.1 Phycisphaerae bacterium
GCCCCCCGTACCGTCCGGCCCCCATGCCGGACGTATCCGCCGATCACGCACCCCGCGCGGCGTTATCGGCCGACGGACACGACACGAACGCACACCGTCGCCCGCGCCCAGCGACACCGCGCGACACCCCCAAACACGCCCCATCCCACGTCCGCGACCGATAGCCACCGCCCTCCCGCGCGCGACAACGCGGGTGCCGGCCGCACCGCTTCTCAAGTGCGGGCGGCGTCGGGAAGTGCCGATTGGTCACCAGGTGAACGCCGTGTGCGGGCGTACCGCAGAGACGCGTCCAGCGCCGGGCATAAAGCGTCGATCGCGCAAGCCGACCCCCGCCCCGCACCGAATCCGCGCGCGCGTCGGTACGATGCATCGCGCCAGGGCGACCGGTAAACAGCGTTCGCCCTACCAGCCCGTTTGGGTAAGTGGCACCGGCTTCCAACCGGTGCGGTGACTATGTGTGGCACCGGCTTCCAGCCGGTGCGCATCGCGCCAGAGCACAACCCGCGCCAACGCGGCACACGACGCACGGTCCGCCGCGCCCGAAGCGCTACGGCATGGCAGCATGACCAACCTCGCATTCATCATGTCCGCGAGCCACTCAGGCTCCACGCTCCTCGCGTTCCTCATCGGCAGCCACCCCCAGGCCACCACGATCGGCGACACCGCCGGCACGCCCCTCCGCAACCGCCCCGGGTACCGGTGCTCCTGCGGCGCCCTCGCCCGCGACTGCCCGTTCTGGCTCGATGTCAAACACGCGATGGAAGCCCGCGGCTTCACATTCGACATCACGGATTTCGGCACGCGCTTCGAGATGCCCGAACGACCCGTCGTAGCGCGAACGCTCCGGGCCGAACATCGAGGCCCCGTGCTCGAGGCCGTACGCGACTGCGTACTCAGCGCCAGCCCGGCGTGGCGGACGCACTTCGCCGACATCGCCAGGCGCACGACCGCGCTCGTCGAAACCGTCCTCGAGCAAACCGGCGCACGCGTCCTCGTCGATTCCTCCAAACAGCCGCACCGACTCAAGTTCCTCCTCCGCGTCCCCGGCCTGCGCGTCAAGGTCATACACCTCGTCCGCGACGGACGCGGCGTCGTCCACACCTACCTGCACGACAACAACTGGTCCGTGAAACGCTCCGCCGAAGAATGGCGCAGAGGCGTACGCTCCGCCCGGCGACTCCTCGCGCGGCTTGACCCGAACCAGTGGATCCAGGTCCGCTACGAGGACTACTGCGCCGACCCCATCGGCGCCATCAAACGCATCGCCACGTTCCTCGACCTCGACCCCAACGCCGTCAATCTCGACTTCCGCGCCGCCGACCTCCACGTCTTCGGCAACAAGATGCGTATGGCCGACGAGCCGCGCATCCTCCTCGACGAACACTGGAAAACCGACCTCACCGACGACGACATCCGAACCGTTCGATCCATCGCGGGGCGAGAGCTCCAGAGGTACGGCTATGCGTGATCCCCGGTTCCAACCAGCTCCAGGCGGCGCCGCGTCACCCACCGCCGACGCGTCCGCGACCGTCAACCTGCCCATCACGCCGTTCGGCCCCGGCGCATCCGCCGACGCGCCGCGCAGACCGTCGCTCGTCGTCAATGCCGTAAGCAACTGGCTCGCCCTCGCGACCAACATCGCGATCGGCGTCGTCCTTACGCCCCTGCTCATCCAACACCTCGGCAAGGACGGATTCGGCATCTGGAGCCTGGCCGGTTCCATCATCGGCTACTACGGCATGCTCCACCTCGGCGTCGCCAGCGCCATCACGCCCTATACCGCCCGCTACGTCGGCCGGAACGACTGGCACGGCGTCGGCGCCGTCGCGAACACGTCCCTCGTCATGTTCACGTCCATCGGCGTCATCGTCCTCATCGCCGCGTTCGCGCTCGCCGCGCCGCTCGCCGCCTTCTTCCAAGTCACCGGGGCACAACGCGTCGCGTTCGTCCACACCGTCTGGCTCCTCGGCGCCGCCGCCGCCGTCGCGTTCCCCGCCAAGGTCTTCGTCTCCGTCGTCCGCGCCTACGAGCAATACGTCCCGGGCAACATCGTCGTCATCGCGTCATCGCTCCTCCGCGCCGTACTCACCGTCCTGTGGCTCCTGCAGGGCAAGGGCCTCTTCGGCGTCGCGCTCGCCGTCCTCATCGGCGACGCCGTCGGACTCATCGCCAACGCCTGGCTCTGCCGCCGCTATGCACACCACCTCCGCTTCCACCTCGCCGGCGCGCAGTGGGCCATGTTCCGCCGCCTCCTCCTCTTCGGCGGCACGAGCGTCGTCATCGTCGTCGCCGAGACGCTCAGATTCAACATCGACAGCATCGTCATCGGACGCTTCGTCGGCCTCGAGACCGTCGGCGTCTACGCCATCGCCGCCGTCCTCGTGCGCTACGCCAACCGTTCGATTCGCGTCGTCATGAAGGTGCTCAACCCGCGATTCGCCGTGCTCTACGGCGCAGGCGACCACGACAAGCTCCGCGCCACCTTGCTCCGATCCCTATCCGTCTCAAGCCTCCTCGCGTTCGGCGGCGCCGCGCTGCTCATCATCATCGCCAGACCACTCATCATCTTCTGGGTAGGTGACGGCTTCGCCGATGCGTTCCTGCCCCTCGCGATCCTCATGGCCGCCCTCGCGTTCGATTTCGCACAGAATCCGTCCATCAACTTCCTCTACGCCGCCGACCGAATCCGACCCCTCGCCGTCCTGAACGTCGTCGAGGCCCTCTGCAACGTCACCATCAGCCTCGCACTCGTATCACAATACGGCATGCTCGGTGTCGCACTCGGCACCGCGATCCCATGTATCGTCCTGCGACTCGGCGCGCTCCCGCGCTTGGTCACGCGCGTGATCAACCTGCCGCTCGCGGCCTACTACGCCAGAATGCTCCCCGCCGCAGCCGTCGCCGCCGCAGGCGTCGTAGCGGCCCGATGGGCCCTCTTGTGACGCCCTTTTTCGGAGACCGATCTCTTGAACCCACACCAACCCAACATCCTCATGATCGTCGTCGACTCCGCACGCTACGATCTCCTCTCGTGTTACGGCCACGCCCGACCCACGAGCCCCAACGTCGATGAGCTCGCCGAACGCGGACTCCTCTTCGACTGCGCCATCGCCCCGTCCGCGTGGACCTTCCCCGCCATGTCGTCGATCTTCACCGGCATGCTCCCTACCAAACACGGGGCCCACGACCAGCACCGCGTGCTCGACGGACCCTACCCGACACTCGCCGAACTACTCGCGCAACACGGATATACCACCGCCGCATTCTCGGACGTCCCCTACGTCGGCCCCATGACCATGCTCGATCGCGGGTTTCAATCCATGTCCAATCTCGCCGGCGCCGGCGTCTCGTTCCCATCCAAGATCGACAAGGCGGTCGCACGCGTCAAACGCCTCATCACCGGCGCCTACCAGAAGTCCCATGAAAGCCGCGTCGTCTTCCGCGAAACCATGAACTGGATCGACGCGCGCGCATCCTCCGACGCGCCGTTCTTCCTCTACGTCCACTCCGACGAGGTCCACGCGCCATACCTCCCGCCACCGAAATACCGCCGCATGTTCAGCAACATGTCCCACCGCGAGATGCGCAACCTGAATCAGGACAAACAGCTCTACGTCGGCGGTGCACTCGAAATGACCGACGACGATTTCGTCAAACTCGCACAGCTCTACGCCGCCGAGATGCGCCATCTCGACGAATGGATCGGACGCCTGGTCACGCGATTGCAACGGCGGGACCTGCTCGACAACACCGTCGTCGTCATCTTCGCCGATCACGGGGACAACTTCGGTGAACACGGACTCATGAGACACGGCCTCTGCCTCTATGAAACCCTCATCCACGTCCCGCTCATCATTACCTGCCCCCAACGCATCAAACCGGCCAGGGTCACCCGGATGGTGCAGCTCATCGATCTCCCCCCCACCCTCCTCGCCCTCGCCGGCATCGACGCGCCCGACGCGCACGCCGAGTTCCAGGGGCGAGACCTCATCACCGCCGTCCGATCCGGAGTCTTCGCGCCGTCCGCCGTGTCCGAGCTCTACCGTCCCACAACCGGCCTCTTCGAGGCCAAGGTCCCGGACTTCATGCCCGAGTTCAGAAGAAAGTACGACCGGATCCTACGCGCGTATCGAACCGAGTCCCATAAGTACATCTGGTCGTCCAACGGACAACATGAATTGTATAACTTGGTGTCGGACCCACGCGAGGAAGACAACCTCATCCAGTCCGACTTCGCCACGGCCCTCGATATGCAGGAACGCCTCGACGAATGGCTCGCGTCGTTTACACACGCAACCACCGCCGAAGCAACCGACCATGACGACGGTGACGGCAACGCGTGCGTCACCGCACGACTACGCGACCTGGGGTATATCGAGTAGGAAACCGACCACACGGTAGGGAACCAGTGCGCCGATACACCTCATTTGATCGGTGGCACGGGCAAGCGACGGCTGGCCCGTGGCGGCGAGCGGATGACCACGGGCAAACACGTTTGCCCGTGCCACCCAACGCAACCCGTCGTTTGCGTTGCATCGGCACACCGGGCACAGCGGGGGGACACCCCCCCGACGCGGCACCGCCATCCCGCCGGGGCCT
>JBHHVO010000278.1:0-4516 GCA_046754365.1 Phycisphaerae bacterium
TCAATGTCGCGGCAAGCGCGCCGAACGCTACATGCGAACGCTCGAGCGTGTCGCGGCATCGCTCCATCTCCGGCGCGTCGCCCTGCTTCACACCAACGGCCATATGCCGGCCCACGTCAGCGGGCGGTGTCCACTAACCATCATCGCGCGCGACGTGGCGAACCGGCGACCCGGCGGCACGGAGGTTGTGGCCGACGTCACGATCGCCCGTCCCGGCGCCGTCCGCGAACCCGCCGTCGGCCATACCGATGCCGCGCCCGGGCACGTCGGTGTCGGGACGGATGTCGCGCTCGATCCGGATTCGCCACAGCTCACCGCCGCGCTACGCCGCATCGAGCAGGCCGACGCGCAAATCGTGCTCACCTGGTGCGACGCCTCGACGTGTGCGACGATCGTCCGATCCATGCGTCGCGCCGGCCTCGACCAGACCGTCATCGGCACCGATGCGATCGTAAGCCCCCGGTTCGTGGAACGCGCAGGCGCAGACCCCGGCCGCGTGATCGCGATCCAACCCCAGACGCCGTCTCACCGGCCGCCGACGGCCTTCGTCACGCGGTTCACGAAGCGGTTCCAGCGCCCCCCGGGACCGGCCTCATACGCGTCCTACCGCGCCGCGCGGCACCTGCTCGCCGCCGTCACCGCCGGTGGCGCCGATCGGAACGCGGTCCGCCAGGCGCTACAGCACATGGCCGACACCCTGCACGGCGAAGCCCCATGCACAGACACGCCCACCACGAACGACCCGCCGTTCATGCGCCTCGACGCCGGCCGCTGGGTCCCCGAACCGTAACACGAACCACGGCGCGCGGTCGCACCCGCGCGCAGCCCCACCGCACAATTCAGAAAGAGAACACAATGGAAAAACCATCAGCTTTCGAAAATGACCCGCACAACACGCGCATGCCCCGGGTGATCCCACCCGGGACATGCGCAACTTCTTCCCCAGAACAGCTTCTTTCCCCAACCAGCTCCTTAACCCCGCCAGTCTCTTTCCCGCGGCACCCGCGCCCGCGCCCTCCGTTGTTTCCCCATGCCATCCCACGGCGCCGCCGGTGACGCCCGCCGCGGCCCCGGGGCGTCCGGCTACTGCCCGATCCCGAATGCCCGCTGGAATACCTGGAAGTCGCGTAGGTCGACGTCGGCATCCGCGTCGAAATCGTCGACCTCTGCGCAAAACGTACTCACGGGGATCTCGGGACCGTGGATGCAGATCGAAAACAGCCGATAGTCTGCCAGCGTGACGTCGCAGTCCGCGTCGAAATCGCCCATTGGGCGGCCGTCGGACATCGCCGGCAGCCCGACCGGAACGTCCGGACACACGTCTTGATCGTTCCCCACGCCGTCGCCGTCCATGTCGTCGTCGCACGCATCGATCACCCCGTCGCCGTCGATGTCGGACGAGCATTCGTCCGGCACACCGTTGCCGTCGCAATCCTCGCTGTTGCCGCAACCGGGCACGTCACACGCACCGCCCGGCTCGCCACACGCCAGATCGCAGTCGTCGAGGATGTCGTTGTTATTGCAGTCCGGCGGGCTCGGCGGAGGACCGGTCGTCGTGCCCACAACGACCTCCGGGCTCCCGGGTTCGTAGAGGCCCAGTGTCACGGTCGTGTCGGTCACCGGCGGCGCGTCCGCATCAAACCGGAAGTTGTACATCGTCCCCCACCGCAGCGGATTCGCGGTCGTCGACCAGGTCACCGCACCGTTCCCCACCGTCACCGACCACGGTGCGTTCGAATACGGCTCGTCATGCGACGCCACCGCGTGAAACCCCGTATTCGTCACCACCGTATCAACATCAATCGGAATGCTGAACGACGCGACCTTCCGGTCCATGTCGACGTTGAGCAGCGCATACTCGTAGTGCCAGGTGCCCCCGCCAAGATCGGTCGCCTCCGCCGCCAGAATGCACCGCCCGTCGGGCGACGCGAACTCAACCACGGGAACCTCCTGCGCCAACACCGTCTTCGTCGCGCCGGTCCACGCGTCGATCGGGAACCCGACCTCCGCCATCGTGCCCGGCGGGCTCATGCTGAACGACCAGACGCCGCCGGGCGTCCCGGACACACCGACCTGCTTCCACGCCGCGCTGTTCATCTGGTTGATGTCCTCCGGGGCCACGTAGTACCCGTCCGCATAGTACGTCGCCCCAGGGTTCTGCGCGGGATCGAGATCCGCGTCGCGGACCTGCAACCGGTGCTCGATCGGGTTGTGACTGTGACCGCCTTGAGAAAGGTGCGACCCGGCGTACGTCCAAGCACGCGTCCAGGGATTCACCTCATACCGAGGCCCGAGCCCGCCCTGTCCGGCGTTGAGCCCCGAGGAGTACGTGTCGGTGCACCCGAGCCCGAGTGTCGAACACCCGGTCGGCTGGCAACTCGTCGTGCACTGAGAACTGTCCAACGCGCAGAACCCGTGCTTGATCCAGGATTGACCCACCTGCTCGAACCGCGTGCTGCCGTCCACCGTCTTCATCCGGTACAGGTCCCACACGATGAACGGGTGGTCTTCGTTCGGGATCGCGTGCCACGGAAGCGGCGCCGTGCCGATGTTCCACGACGTCGTCGCGAGCGACAACCCGACGATGTTGCCAAGCCTGCCGTACTGCGCGAGCCCATAGAGCTGACAGAAAACCATATCCGGCGCGCCGCCCGCGACATCGCCGCCGTCGCCAAGCGGCATCACGTCGGCCGTATCCGGTGGGGCGTCGCCACCCGCCCAAACCGCGGCGGCCGAAACCACCGCGCGGCCGAGCGTCTCACCCGCAAGTTCCGGCCGACCCAGCATGTCGGCGAGGCCGCGCGTGACGATGACGTCGCGCGTCGCCAGCGAAAGCCGCCGACGCACCGGATCCAACACGGCCTTCACGCCCGCAAGCTCGAGGCCGGTCGTCGCAGCCAGCGTCGGCGCCTCGCCCGGCGCGGGCGTAGCGCCGCACGGGGGAGCGTCGCGCCGGATCACAAGCGCCGTCACCGGATGGACCACGCCGGCCCCCACGACATCGAGCGCGTCGAGCATCGGCAAGTACGCCGTCGGCACCTCAGGCGCGCGCTGCCCACGGACGTCAAACCCCAGAGACCACGCGGGTTCGATCGCCAGCGCGATCGTGATGGTCCCGTCGCTCGACGACGCAACGACCTCCGGATTCAGGACGATCAGCCCGGTGCGCTCCAGCGCATCGATCGACAGCGTCAACGTCACGACGCCGTCCCGCGCGACCCAATGCTGCTGAGCGGACACAGGCGCGGCCTGCACCAACCCGATAACCGCTACCACACCCGCGTACTTGCCCACACGCCTGTTGTTCATCGGATACCCCTCAAGAATCACCCATCGAGAAACCGGGCATAAAGTAAGTTACTTAACCGATCTGCGGCCGCATGTCAACCCCTCGCGCAACGCCCGCGCGTTCCCGTTTTCGAGAACCGCCCGGTCACCCGCGGCCTCACCCACGGGGGACGCGAATCGCAGCGTCCGCCCCCCGTCCCGGACGTCGACGGGCGAGAAGTCCTCGACGTTCCACGGCCGCCACGGGGAACGGCTCCCACACGCCGGACACGTACAAAGAGATCGGGCACCCAGAGCGCACAACCCGCGGATTCAAGGTTCACCGCACACGAGCCCCGGCCGTCGGTGGACCCGAGCGCGATCCTGCATCCGGCGGCCTGAAACCCGTTCGGGTCGCTGCCGCGTGCGCACATGTGTGCCTTATTGGACCTCACGCCCGGCGCGGGCGTAACAGCCGTCAACGCGATGCCCTACCGTGGTTTGACTATACCCGTCCAGGCAGTTAACATAGTTAACCGTCAGGCCATCCGGGCGGATCATGCCGCTTCGACCGGGGACATGGCCGATTCGGAACCGGACACCGGCCGGCGCGGATGGGGAACATGATCAGCGACACCAACACCTCGGGGCGGGCCCGCGCAAGCGATCCGCCGGGCACGACGCACACAACCTGTCCGAGCAAGGTCGCGTTCTCGCGCGGTATGCGCGTCGCGCTGGACAACTGCGTCATGCTCTTCATCTCCGGAACCGCGAGCGTGGACGAACGCGGTGCGTCAGTCCACGCGGGCGATTTCGCCGCGCAGACGCGCCGCGCGTTCCTCAACATCGCCCGACTGCTCGCGAGCGAAGGCGCAGACTGGCACGACGTCGTACGCACGACCTGCTACGTCGCCGACTTTCGCGACTATGACCGCTTCAACGACGTCCGCAATACGTTCTTCGCGGAGCAGGGACTGGACCCCTACCCGGCCAGCACGTGTGTCGAGGCCCGCATCTGCCGCCCCGAGCTGCTCGTGGAAATCGACGCGATCGCCGTCATACCCGCCCATCGCCCCCGACCGCCGACGCCGCAGCCCTGACGCGCCCGCCCGGAAGTCTTCCCGTCGCTCATCCCTCGTGCTGCGCCGCTCCTCATTCGGTCGCGCCGAGTAGCGTCCGCCCCCCGTGGCGGACGTCGGCCGCCGAGCCGCGTAGCGTCCGCCCCCCGTGGCGGACGCTATATAGTAGG
>JBHHVO010000279.1:0-4514 GCA_046754365.1 Phycisphaerae bacterium
GCTCCCCGCCCCCGGCGCATAAGGATGGTCACGGCGCGGCGCCGGCGCAACCGGCGGCGCGCACATGCTCAGGGTTTGCATCGTGCGCACGGTGCAAACCCCTTGCCGAGCGCCGCATGGCGTCGCTTGAAGAGCCTCAGGCGTTCCGGCTTGATCTTCGGTACTTCCTCGCACGACGGCCGGTGAAAGTTCCCGTATTTGGCGTCGGCGGCGTATTCCTGCTCCGGTGGGCCCGGTTTCAAGGCCCAAATCCCCCGCCGCTTTCTGCGGGCCTCCGCCTGCGCCGCCAGCAGGCGCTCGGCGAAGCGATCACCGTTCGGCGTCACGCGCACATACGCCAGCCCCTCCCGCACGAGCGTCTCGTTGACGAACGTGCCCCGGTCGAACACGTACACTTGCAGCCGACCCTTCTTGTCGCGCTGCTCGTCATCGTACCGAACACGAAGCTTGCGCCCGTCGACGAGCGCGGCGTTCCGCGCCTTCGCCTCTGCGTAAAGCGGCTCGTCCGGATACGGCGCGCGGATGCCGGCGTAATACACGCGCTCGTCGCTATGCTTCAACTTCACCGCGTGGCCGCTCACGGCACGCTTGATCTTGACGTACGTTCGCCGCTCGATCGGCCCGCGGGCGTCGCTCGATCCGTCATCGCGCCACAGCGCCGCCACGCACACCGCCGCCACCGTGACCACGCCGCCGACCCACCACCGGCCACGCCGCGAACGAAACACGTCGCCCAGGGCGTCCGGCCATCCGGTCATCAGCTCGCCTCGTCCAGCACGTCCCAAATGTCTTCCATGATCGGGTTGTCGAGCGGGTCGAATGGCTGATCCAGTAGGTTGTCCGTCAGGATCCCGGGATCGCGCACCCATTGCACGTGTCCGTCGGTGTACGCCGCGTTCACGCCGGTCTTATGGGCACTCAGGATCACTTTCGGAAGGTGCACCAGATCCGCCGCCATCGCGATCGTCCCATGAATCTGCGACAACGACATACCCGACAGGTGATACCGGCGCCCGTACCCCGCCCGGAACGACAACTGTGGTACCGGAGGCGTCGACGGCGGCGACGGCAACGGGTTGAATGGTGAGTCGAGTATGTGGTGGTTGTCCGTCTGGAACGGACAAAACAACTGCACGACGTCAGGCATGATCCCCGTCTCGTCCACCAGCGGACCGAAGTTTTGCTCCCAGTCCTCCCCGTCGAAGATCAAGTAGTTGAACTGCCACGCGCCGTCGTCCTCCTCGTTGTTGAGCGCCGGAAACTTGCCCTCCTGGTCAATGTACACCGTGTTCGCGACCACAATCGCCTTGAGGCGACTCAGACACTGCGTGTTCTTCGCCTGATGCCGAGCCTTCTTCAACGACGGCAACAGAATCGCCATAAGCCCACTCATGATCGCAATCACCACGAGCAGCTCGATCAGCGTAAAACCGCGCCGCCTTGCACGACCGCCGCGCACAACACGGCAACGCCCGACAACATGATCTATCCGCACGACATTACCCCTCCGGGCCGCATCATCGCTCATGCCCACACTACCTCCGTCAACCACATCACCGCCCCGGCGCACGCACCCGCCCCGGGACACATCGCCACGCCCGACACCATCGAGGGCGCAACACCCAGCCACAATCCCATCATACCGCCGCATCGACGATCGGTTCGTATTCATGATCGCAACTCCCCTAGAATCTCCCCGGGAACCGGAAGATCACCATGCCACGAAAAACTCGCATGAGGTACCGGTACGCCCGAGAACGCATGCGCGAGAATGTTCGCCGCCAGTTGCCATATCGCCGGCGAAAAACCACGCGTCGCCGTACGAAACGCGTGCACCGCACCGACCCGAAACAGCGCCGACGCCCAGTAGAACCCCAACGTCGCGCGGTCCGGACCGCTCATGTGGCTCGTATACCGCCGCAACGCCGCCTGCGCCGACGCCGTGAACCCGCTCGACCCGCACCCCCCCCTAAGCGACGCCAGAAACATATGCGCCAGCAAGTTGCCAAGGTCCACGCACGGGTGGCCGAGCGCCAGCGTGTCCAGATCGACCACCGTCGTCCCACGCGGGCTGCACAACACCTGTTGTTCGTAGAAGTCCCGGTGCACCGTGCGCTCGTGGCCCGCGTCGACCGACTCGCTCGCGGAAAGCAGCGCGTCGATCAGAAAGTCCGTCTTGTCCCCCGCCCGCACGTCCCATCGGCGGAGCGCACCGTGCCACCGACCCACCACCGCACACTCGTCCGCGATCGTGAACCGGTCAAGATCCGGAACCGATACGCAATGCAACGCGGCCAGTGCATCCACAGCCGCGCGCGCCTGGTCGACCGCCGCAATGCCCCGCGCCCCGTTGCCGGCCGCTCGAGACCAGAACGACAGCGGCCTGCCGATCGAACGCGCGAACACCCCCATGCCGAGCGCAGGTATCGCACCGATCGGCGACGGCACGCGCACACGCCCGTTGCCGTAAAACGCCAACTCCGCACGCACCGCCGCGTGAAGCTCCAACTGACGCGCCGCGCGGTCCGATCGATAGGTCTTCCCGACGACCGAAGCGCCAGCACCACGCCCGACCTCGTACGCTATGGCCGCACGCCGCCCGGCCCGATACCCGAGAAGCCGACACGACACCCCCGACGCCCCACCCGCCGCCGCCGCATCCCATGCGTCATGCCCCAGCGACGACAGGTGCCCCGCCATCACCTCCCCATCCAGACACGCCGCCACATGCGGCATCGCCGGATCCAGGTCCGGAGAATGCAGACACACGCCCCACGCCGGCACCTCCACATAAAGACCGCGAAGCCCGTCCGCGCCGATCACCGGGTGCGCGTGACGCACCCGCCCACCATCCGCCCCCGCGTCGAGCGGCATCGCGTACACACTGCACCGGACCCCGGCAGGCGACGACGCGCCGTCCGAACGCCTGACCCGGAACGACCATTCCCGCGCCATCCGCCCGTCGCGGAGCGGCCAGGCACGCTCGATGCACACGTCGCCGAAGTCCGCCGACTTCGGCCACGTAACGCCCGTGTCCTCGCGAAGGCACGCCGCCACGGCGTCCACGCTCGATCCGACGTCTTGCACGTCCATGGACATACCAATCTGGCCCGTTCGCACGATCATGCCGGCAGCCCCACGTCCGCCGAGGCCGCCTGAGCACGCGCAAACGCCACGCATTGCGCCGCCAGCCGCCGCCAACCCGGGCGAAGATGACGCATCATCCCCCGCGCAAGCTCCAACGCACTCAGCGCACTGTACCACCCCAGCCGCACGCGATCGACAGGCCGACCCGTAACCCGGGCCCACGCATCAAGCCACGCCGAAGACCAAGACAACGCCGTCGCAGCGTCCACCGTCTGGTCATCGCGCTGCGACAACAGCCGCAGTTGAGCCCAAAGGTTCCCCACGTCGATCAACGCATCGCCGATCGCCATCCGCTCGAGATCGAGCACCGCAAACCGCTCGTCCTCGATCCGAACCTGATTCCAATGAAGATCATTGTGCAGCGTCACGGCCTCCGGGCACGGACGCAGCGCCCCGCACCGCCCCAACAGATCATCCACCAGCGCCACCGCATCCCCCGCCAGGGCCGGACACGCCGCCGCCAGGTCCGACGCCGCCGCCTCCACGCGAGCCACCACGTCATCAACCCCAACCGCCGGAAGTCCCACCACGTTCGACCCGTGGAACGACGCCAGCATCCCCGCCACGCCACCCATCACCTCCGACACCGGCCGCACGGCCAGCGCCTCCACCAGAGCGATGCCGTGCACCCACTTCACCGCCAACAGCCCGGACGCGACATCCTCACCCACCACCGTCGGTACGAAAAACTTCGCATCCGCATGCCGCGACAGACCATGAAGCACGGTGTGGCGGTAGAGCAGCGTCGCGCACGACTCCGGCGACGCCGACCGGACCGCGATCCGGCGCTTCCGCAGCGCGTCCGTGTCGCGGTGGCGACCGACGCAACGAAGCCGGACCACCCACTTCTGCTCCGGCACATACCGGATCAGCAGCCGCTGCAACGTCTCCGCGTCGAGTCGGTATGCGCCGTCTGCCTTGTCGATCCACCCCTGCCAGACCGCCGCCGCCGTGTCGCTGCCCGCGAACTTACGCAACCCGCGAAGCCGGCGATCGTTCGGAAAACGGTAGACCTCCATCTCCACCCCGTCGACCGTCAGCACCGTCCCCCGGCGCGACATCGGCTTGCGCACCGGGGCATGCACGTACACGATCTGCCCCTGAGGCCACACCCGTGACGCCGGCGTGTCCGGATCACGCAGCAGGCTGTACGCCACGCGCACGTAACGACCCGGGTGATACAGCGCCTCAATCACGCGGGCGTGTTGCCACCCCTCCCGCACCGCACCCGCCACGCGCGTCAGTTGCGCCCGACACGCGTCAAGCACCGCGTCGCACGACAACCGCGCAAGCACCGGACCCAACACACCGTCGTCCGGGATATCCCAGACCGGCGTCACCATGTCGCACGCTCCGTCACACTGTCC
>JBHHVO010000280.1:0-4494 GCA_046754365.1 Phycisphaerae bacterium
GCTTCAGCCGTGGGGGACGTGCTCGGTGCGCAGGGTGCCCCATGGCTTCAGCCGTGGGGGACGCGCGGCAGAACCCACCGAGCCAAGGTCAACCGGACACGGACACATGACGGCGCGTGCCGCCGGCGACGCCGCGCGGCGTGTCGGCCGCGAGAAACGCCGCGAGGCGCCGGCCGGCCGGCGTGGTCACTTGCTCCCGCACACGCACAATCGCCTCGCTGAACGGAAGGGATCGCGCACGCCCGCCACCCACCCCCGGCGCGCTACGGTCGTCGTCCGGCGCATCACTCGCGTCGCCCGCGCCCGGCGCGCGCCCGACCCCGTGCACCCGACCGAACAGGTTGCGAAACGCCTGGCGCAGCTCCTCGATCTCGGTGCGCGGCACGCCCGCCCGCCGCAGCCCCACCGTGTTGAGACCCGCGACACGGCCCTTCACGTCCACCATCGCATACGGCACGACGTCCATCGACACGCGGGCGTTCCCGCCGATCATCGCGAACGCGCCGATCCGGACGAACTGATGGATCACCGCGCCACCACTGATCACCGCGCGATCGCCGACGTCGACGTGACCCGCCAGCAGCGCGTTGTTGATGATCGTCACGTCGTCACCGATCCGGCAATTGTGCGCGACGTGGCACCCGCCGAGCAAGAAGCACCCTTCCCCGACGACCGTTTCCGATTCCGGATCGGTGCCGCGGTGGATCGTGACGTACTCGCGAATGATGGTTCGCGGCCCGACGCGGCAATAGCTTCGCCCACCGTGATGGTGTGTGTCCTGCGGCTCGTGCCCGACGATCGCACCGGGATGCAGCACGCATTGCGCACCGATGTGCGTCCACCCGGTGACGAACACGCCGTGGTAGAGCCGGCACCCGGCGTCGATTTGGACATGCGCGTCGATGACGCAATGCGCGCCGACGTCCACCGTCTCGTGGACCCGCGCGGCGGGGTCAATGATCGCGGTCGAGTGTACCGTCAAAGCTTTAAGTATTCCATGTATAGTGATATATTACCGCGCATCCGGATAGGCGGATACTGACACAAAAACAAACACAAACACTACGACACGAACTCGTTTCGCAAGAGAATCATTTTCAAAAAGGCCCATGTTGCTTAAACATCCACACGAAAACATGCACCTTTGAGCGACTCTGTCGGCCCCCACGCCGACCGCGGATTCACGAAGCGCCCGGCCTCCGGCCGTCGGATTCCCATCGTCCCCGCGCCGCGCGCGACGGTGTCGATCACCCCTGCGCGCCGTCAAGACCGAGGAGCGCCATGACCATCTTGAGGTCGGCCCACGACTTCACCTTCTCACCCGGACTGCGCAGGAGGTAGGCCGGGTGGTACGTCGGCATGAGGGGCGTGGCGTCGCCGATGCCGTCGCTGCCGGACACGTAGAAGTCATGGAACCGGCCGCGGAGTTTGCCGATCGACGCGGACGTCCTGAGCAGCGTTTTGGCGGCCGGCGCGCCGAGCGCGACGATGACTTCCGGCGCGATGATCGCGAGCTGCTCGTAGAGGTACGGGCTGCACGCGAGGATTTCATCGGCGGCCGGGTCGCGGTTGTCGGGCGGGCGGCACTTGAGGACGTTGCAGATGAACACGTCGTCTCGCGCGAGGCCCATGGCGGCGATCATACGCGTGAGGAGTTGCCCGGCGCGGCCGACGAACGCGACGCCCTGTTGATCCTCGTCGCGGCCCGGCGCCTCACCGACAAAGACGAGTCTGGTCGACGCGCTCCCTTGTCCGAACACGGTCTGGGTTCGCGTTTGACTGAGCGGGCAGTTGGTGCAGTCGGTGACCTTGTCCCGGTTGAGCCGGGCGAGTCGGGCGGCGCGTTCGGCCGCGTCGGGATCGTCCTTGGGCGTGGGGCGTGCGGCGGGGGTTCCGGCTGGTGGTCGTGGTTTCGCGTGCGGGCGTGGTGTTGGTGACGATCGTCGCGGGGGCGGCGGTGGCGGTTGCATGGGTACGGTCGTGATGCCGAGCCAGCGATCGCCTTCGAGCTGTTGGGCGAGCGCGGCCCGGAGTTCGCGTCCGGTCGTCATCGTGTTCTCCCTGCGGCTGGCGCGGCCATGCGCAACGGGCGCCCGTGCGGCGCGGGGTCGGCGCGCCTTGCCGGCGGTCCACGGGTCGGGACGCGAACCCGGCCTGCGGGACGGGATCGGAGCGTCGAGCGCCGGCGCGCGTGTTGTCGGGCGCGACGTTCGCATGGGTGATACCCCGCAGCCGCGCCGGTGGTACCCCACTTGCGCCGGGGGCACCCCGCTTGCGCCGGTGGTACCCGGCGGCTACGGTGGTCGTACCCCGCGCTTGCCGGGCTGTCGAAATACGCGTGCCGGAGTATTTCGACAGCCGGTTTGCCGGTGCTTTCGGTCTCCGTACCGCTACCCTCCGAGCCCGAAAAGTGCGCTTCGTGATCGCGCGGCTGAGGTATTTCAACAGCCTGTTACGCTTGGGGCTCTGCTCGGGTCGGGCGGTAGCGTTGCGCCGCGACGGCGTTTTCCGGTGACACTATGGCGTGAATCGGCGTGGGGTTCAAGGTACGATGCCGGCGTGCCCCGGTTTACGGAGATGACCGTAACGCTGCGCGACGGGTATGCGGCGTACGCGCGGTACTTCGCGGTGACGCGGCCGCGCGGTGCGGTGTTGTATCACCATGGGATCCAATCCCATTGCGGGTGGTACGAAACGTCGGCGGAACGGCTTCAGGACGCGGGTTTCGCGGTGTTGCAGGTTGACCGGCGGGGGTGCGGGCGGAACGGCGTGGATCGCGGGCACGCGGAGTCGGCGGAACAACTCGTGCAGGATTCGCTCGCGGCGCGGGACGTGCTGCTTCGGGTTTCGGGTTGCGGCGGGTACGACCTGGTCGGGGTGAGTTGGGGCGGTCGGCTGGTGGTGGCGACGTACATTACGGATGCGACCGGCGTACGGAGCATGTCGCTCGTGACGCCGGGGCTGTTTCCGCTGGTGGGGGTGTCGAAGGCCCGCGCGTCGGAGATCGCGTCGGCGATGTTGTATGAGCGTGAGAAGCCGTTTGACATTCCGCTCAACGACCCGGAGCGGTTCACGGCGAGCGCGAAGTGGCAGCGGTTTCATCGTACGGATGCGCTGACGCTGCGGCAGGCGACGGCGGGGTTCTACCTGGCGTCGCGGCGGATGGACCGTTGGTTCGGCCGGCTGAAGGCGTGCCCGCCGGTGCCGATGCACGTGCTGCTCGCGGGGGATGAGCGGATCATCGACAACGATAAGACGACGGGGTTCGTGGCGGAATTGGGTTGGCCCGACACGCGCGTGACGACGTACGCGGCCGCGCGGCATTCGCTCGAGTATGAGCGCGACGCGGAGGTGTACTTTCGCGATCTGGTGGGGTTTATTGCATCCGCGCGGTGAACGACGGCGGGGGTGCGGTGGTTGGGTGTGGGCGGTTGGGAAGGCGGGCATGGGCCGCCCTACAGCGCTGATTCGAGTCCCCCACCGCTGAAGCGATGGGGGACGCTTCGTGCGGCAACGTCGTGGTTTGACGGGCGTGCGCGGTGGGGCGAGCATGGACATCGATGGCGGATGCGGGCGGGGACACGATCGGGTTTGCCTTGCCGTGCGCCGGATGCGGGGGTGACCTGTGTGGGGCGTCGTTGGCCGATGCGTGTCCGCATTGCGCGGCGCCGGTGGGGCGGACGGTGGACGTTGCGGCGATTGACGGCGCGACGCTTGCGGTCGTGGGGGACGTGACGTGCGTGACGTGCGGGTATGACGTGCGGACGCTGCGGATCGGGTCGCGGTGTCCGGAGTGCGGTTGCGCGATCGTGGAATCGCTGCGTCCCAGCGCGCTGCACGTGGCGGACCGGGTGTGGTTGGCGCGGGTGCGGCGTGGCGTGACGTTGCAGCTTGTGGCGGCGTGTTGTGTGGTGGGGATCGTCGTGGTGTCGTGGGGGTTGTCGTCGCGGACGCAGGCGACGGGGCGTGTCGGGGGGCTCGGACTCGTGGTGGCGTTGTGCCGGTCCGGGATTTGGATTCTCTACGGAATAGGTTTGTTCGGTGCGACCGCGCCCGATCCGGACGTGCGCAGCCGGGATACGACGCCGGCGCCTTGGGTCGCGCGGGCGCTGTTCTTCTCGGCGCTGTTGGCCGTGCCGGGCGGTGGTGGCGGCCGACTCGCGGGGTTCGTCGTGGTGACCGTGTTCACCGTGATCGCCACGTGGGGGACGTTGGCGAGCGTGCCGTGCATGCTGGTGTGTCTCGGGCGGCTGGCCCGGCGGGCGCGGTGGGACCGGTTGGCGCGCGTTACGGCGGTGGCCGTTCGGGTTGGCGCGGGCGTTTGCGTGGTGGGCGCTGTGTTGGCGGTGGTGTCGCATATCATGGTATGGAATCTGCGCACAGGCGTGGGGGCGTCGGTGCAGCGCGTGGTGTTGATGTTTAACGTGGTGATCGTGCTGTACGTGGGCGTTGGTGTCTTGGTTTTCGTCGTGTTGGTTTGGTACCGGAGGATGC
>JBHHVO010000281.1:0-4489 GCA_046754365.1 Phycisphaerae bacterium
AGAAGACCGCCAAGAAGAAAGGCGGCAAGAAGAAAGCCGCCAAGAAGAAGGGCGGTAAGAAGAAGACCGCCAAGAAGAAAGGCGGCAAGAAGAAAGCCGCCAAGAAGAAGGGCGGTAAGAAGAAGACCGCCAAGAAGAAAGGCGGCAAGAAGAAAGCCGCCAAGAAGAAGGGCGGCAGGAAGAAGAAACGCGCCAAGAAGTAAGCCGGCCAAAACGATGTGTTCGGGCCGCGGCGCAGTCAGTACGCGGGTTGTTGTTGCGGTCGCTTCGGTGATCGTCGTCCCGCAAGCGCCGGCCCGACACGGACCATGGAAGGTGCTCCTCGCCACGGCGGCACCTTCCATCTTTTTTTGCGCCGCGCCGCCGCGGCACCGACCACAACCCGCCACGTCCGATCCATGCCGAACACCACCCGATCCGTCATGCCCGATCCCTGCCGAGCGCGACGCGATGCGCCACACGAGCAGCGCGCCCGCCGGATGAGGACCGACCGATCTCGCTGGAACCTACGTAGCGGAGACGGCGCCGCGCGCACGCCGATTCACGGGCGGGTGTCTTGCGGATGGCACGTCTTGCACGGCGTTCGACCAGCCGCCACGGCGTCCACCGCCGTGCGGAACCGGACCAGGTTCTCCGGCTTGATCCGTGCAGCGCTCGGGCACGTCGGTACGTGAAACCGCCCGGAATGGCGACTTCCCACAAACCCACCGGCCGCGGCGGCCGCACGCCGGTCCGCGGCGCGGGACGCGTCGTCGGCTACCCGCAGCGGCGGCGCCCCGGCCTCGCGCCACGCGCCGCCGATCAGATCCGCCGCGAGCAACGCGGCGTTTTCCAGTTCAGATTCGAGCAATCCGGCCGCCTCCGCGGCGAACCGATCGTAGTACGCATCACGCGCCGCGATGAACGCCTCCGCGTCGGTCAGCTCCAGCGCCGCGATCAACTTGCGATCCACCGCAACCACCGTCGCTACGTCGCCGTGGGCCTTGAGCATCACCGAAAACACCGCCTCCACAGGGTCCGACGCACCACGATACCGACTCGGATGCACGCGCACCTCGTACCCGAGCCGGGCCCCGAGCCGATCGACCAACCCAACCTGGTACCGATGCCGTAGCGTGTGCTCACCGTCGCCAACGCCGGTGTCACGCCACGCGGTCGTATTCATCGGCATCGCGGCAGCCGACGCAAGCCGCGTGATCACCCCCGCTTCCCGAAGGATCGTCTCCGGTTCCGATGATCGAAATCCGCGCGCGAGCGCACCGAAGCGATCACGCACGACCCACGGCAGCGAGCCGCCAGACCGCACCGCACGCGCCCTGAACACGCGCCGCGCCGCCGCCGCGTCGTGTGGAAACACCGCAGCCGCTGCGGCGCCGTCCGGTGTATCACCGGAAGCCGCCACATCGAGCATCAGGTAGTGCGCGTCCGGCGGCAGCCCGTGCGCCGGCGCCGTGCCCCCACCCGCGTCGCCCTCAACATGCACCAGGAACGCAGCGCGATGATGTGTGAAAAACGTGTGCAGCGGCGCAGGCAACGACGCTACGGCCGCGTCCGCTACCACGCGCCGCGCAACCCGCGACGCGCCGCGTGCGATCGGCACCGCGCCGGCCGCAAGTCCCGACGCGCTACGCGCGACGCCCGGCCCGCGCACGCGCGCAGGCTGCGCCGAACCACGCCGGCCGGGAGCGTCAGCCCGTGCCACTTGCGCGTCAGCCCGACCAATCTCTGCGTCACGTCGAACGACCTGCCCGTCAGCCCGCACAACACGCGCGGCAACGTGTGCCGGCACGATGCAAACGAACGTGGCCAGGACAAGTTGGCTCACCATGACCGTCCACTGTTTCACGACACATGACCGCGGCAGGCCCGGGTATGCCCTGAACGCGCCGGCGCCTGCAACGCCGGCCGACCGGTCCAGGGTCGGCGCGACCGCAAACCCACCTACGGCGCGGGTGCGTCGGCGCCTGCAACCGCTTCGCGACGCGCGAGCGCAAGAATCTCGCTGAGAAGGTAGTCCTCCGTCGCGGGATCCCGGCCAACGTCGATCCAACGCTCATCGGCCGGACGTACCCGCGCCGCGCCCGTCGTCGAAGGAAGGCTGTACCCGAAATACTGATACGCCGCGCCGGTACTGTTGAACTGCCGATCCGGTCCCGAGAAGCGCTGCTTATGTACGACCACCGCCAGCCGCGCACCCTCTCCGTCGGGCTCCGGCAACACCGAAACCTCCGCCCACCGCCGCATCGGGTTCAACGTCGCCTCGATCAGGTCGTGCCGCGTGTGGACATCGTGACGCCAGAACTCGAAGAAGTGCATGGATGTCTCGGGCATCGTCGTGACGATCCCCGCGCGGCGGTCCACCCGGTCGAGACGGAACCCGTGAGCGCGGAGCGCGTCCTGAATCGCCCGCCAGGGCCCGTCCGAATCCGGCGACCGAAACGCCGGCGATACGCGGGTCGAACTCCGGTAGATCGACGGACCACGCGTGCCACACCCCGCTACGGCGCAGACGAGCACCACGACCAAACCCAGACGTATCCACATATGCACCGTATCGTACGGCCCGCCCACAACCGGTCAAGCACGCCCGGGGGCGTTCGGGCGTTCCGCGCGCGGCACGAGAAATCGGTGCCTGGCACTGCCCCCGCCCGGTGCGCCGCCCGGGTCGCGCCGCGACACGAACCGGCTCGCGCGGCCTAACCCGAACCCGCGCGTCCATGTCCTCGCGGCCGTCGCGATGGTAGACGGTGTGGCGCACTTTGCGTATGCGTTCGCCGTGATCCATGCCGCGCGCCCGGGCGGGCTGCACGACAAATCATCGCCGCCGGCCTTCATAGGGTGTTTGTCGGAAAGACGGTCGCGCGACGGCCTGGTCCCGCCGGCACGTAACCGTGTGCCAGGGCGCGCGACGGTTCACGCGGAACGAGCGCCGACCCGCAGCACGCACCCCCGCCACGTCTGCACGATACCCCGAAAGACGTGTCCGCCGGAAGTGTCACCGACGCGATCGACACACCCACCCATCACATCACCCGCAACACCCAACTACGTGTTCCACGTGGGACGCGTCGCCGCGAAGAACCGGAGACGACCGTAGAGGTAGTCCCGCTGCACCACAAGCTGCTTGAGACGCGCGACCGATGCGTCGTCTATCCGGCTCGTGTGCTGCAGCGCGAGGATATCCTCCTGAAGCTCAAGCCAGCGACGCGTCCCCGACAACTTCCGCTTCCGCTTCGGATCGCGGCCCTCCAGGACTTGCCGCACCTCCGCCTCGATCCGCGCAAGGGATTGCATGATCCGCCGCGCGGCCAGATCCGTCGGCTCACGGTACGGCACCGGTGGCGCGGCGGCTTCGACAGGGTCCGCCGCCTTCGGCGAGCCGGGTCCACGCGGTGTCGCAGGCCCCGCGGGGGCGCCGGCCGATTCGGTTCGCGCTTCCCCCGCGCCCGCGGGCGTCGACCCCGACGCCGCGCCGGCCCCGCCATCCGCGGACGGCCGATCCATCGTCACGCCCGCTTCGCCGGTGTCCGAACCAATACCGGCGCCGAACGCCGCCGGTGATGCCCCCCCGGACGATGTGTCCGTCGGCGCATCGTCCGGGACCGCTGAGTCGTCCGGTCCCGCGGATTGTGCGTCGGGCGATGCCATCGGTGCGGCCGTCTCCCTACCGGCGTGTTGAAAACGTCCAAGCCGTCAGTGTCGCATCGGCCGGCGTCGCACCACCTGCGGTGGCACCGGTATGCTCCGGATGAACACACGCGCTTCGCGCGCGCCGCACGTTCGTCACCGGGCGGCTACGAAGCACCATCCACGCGCGCCCCGCCCGGCGGCGCCCAGCATCCCTTGGCGCGGCGACCGACGCGGCTCGCCGCGCATCACGGCGCGCGGAGGCCGTCGGCCGACCCGGGAAACCATCTCCACGACGTCAGCACGCCGCCCCGGCGGCCTCGCCATCCAGCGCGGCCCGGTATTCCTCGCGCTGCGCCTGCAGTTCATCCGGCAGCGCACTGTACAGGTGCTTGAAACAGTCGAGCGGATTCACATCCTGCGCGGCCTCGTAACGCTCCACGCCGTCCTTCACGGCGTCGGTCAAATCGCTGCGTATCTCCGCGTCGAGCGCGTCGTCGAGCACACCGCGCCGCCGGAGATACGCGGCGTACCGGATGAGCGGATCGAGCTTCTCCCACTTGGCCACTTCCTCGTCGGTCCGGTACTTCTTCGGATCGTCGGCCGTCGTATGCGGGCTCAGGCGGTATGTTACGGCCTCGATGAGCGTGGGACCGCCGCCGCTCCGGGCCCTGTCCACCGCCTCCTTCGTCGCCGCATACACCGCCAGCGGATCGTTACCGTCCACCTGGATGCCGTCAAAACCATACGCGACGCACTTCTGCGCCAACGTTTCCGACCGCGTCTGCATCGCACGCGGCACCGAAATCGCCCATTGGTTGTTCGTGATCTGAAACACCACCGGCAACGCGTACACCCCGGC
>JBHHVO010000282.1:0-4472 GCA_046754365.1 Phycisphaerae bacterium
ATGCGGGTGCAGCACGGTCCGGTGGCGGCCGGGGCGTGCGATTGCTGAGTGCGCTCGCGATGGAGAACAGGGCACTGGCACGAACGAGTGGGATACGAACGGATGGCGTTGCGGTCGTCATGGCTGCGGCCGCGGCGGCGTTGGTCACGGGCGCGTGTTTCGCGGCCGCCGCGCCGGGCGCGACCGCGGGCGACGGGTCGGATCGTTCGATCGGGCCGTCGGTGTCGATCAATCGGACGGAGCTTCGTCTGGCCCGGTCGAAAGACGGTCTCGCGTTCACCGACGCCGGCCGGGTGTTCGCGCGGCGCGCGGCGGCGCCGGACCTGGTGCGATGGCCGAACGACAGGCTGATAGCGCTGTTCGACCATGTGATGGGATCGGCGGACGGCGGTCGCGCGGTCATGGTCACGACGCGCTCCCGCGACATCGGGCGGTCGTGGTCCCTGCCTCGTCCGTTGCGGTTTGGTGACGGGCGACACGCAGACGTGCGCGGGCTGCACGGCGATCTCGTGCGGATGTCCGGTGGGCACCTGCGGTTGTACTTCGCGTCGCCGGACGACGCGGACCACCGCGCGCGATCGGAAGAGGCCGCGCCGCGCGTCCGGATTCTCTCGGCCGTCACGCGTAACGGCGTGACGTATCGCCTGGACACGGGTGCGCGCATCGGGCTCGCAGGCGCTGCGGATATTCACCCGACCGCCGCGCGGATCGACGGCGCGATACACCTCTACGCCGCGGAACCGGCCGGTCACCGTGGCGCCGCCGGTGATGCCCCCCGCGGCGCCGCAACCACATCAACGGATCCCACAGAACCGCGCCGTCCCGCCGTGCGGCACGCCCGTTCCCGGCGCGGGCGAAGGTTCCGCAGGGCACGACGCCCATCGTTGCCGGATGTCACGTTCGTCGGCAGCATCGTGCCCAACGGTCAGGGCGTGCGGGCGTATGTGTCGTCGAACGAGGGCATCCGGTCGGCCGTGTCGACGGATGGGCGGCAATGGACGCTCGAGCGCGGCCTGCGCCTTCCCGGCGGATGGGACCCGGCCGTGGTGCGCCTCGCCGATGGTTCGTTCTTGATGCTGTACTGCGCGCCGTTAGCAGAGCGGTCGCGCGGCGCGACGCAGGTGGTCTACGCGTCCGCGGCGCCGGGGTCACGCTCGTCGGGGGGCAATGGAAGGGACGATGAACGAGGCTCGAACGACGATGCGGCACGCGACGGCGATCGTACAATCCAGCCCGGCGACGACGCGTCGGCCGACGTGGCGGCGTTGCTGGACGGGCTGCCGAATGCGTGGCCGGTCGGATACGAGGGGTTTGCACCAAGACCCGACTTTGAAACCAAGATCGATTACATCGCGTGGGTTCGCGACAACCTCATCGGCCACCCGGACGACAACGCGTTTGATGTGTACGCGTCGTTCATGCCGAACCTGTGGGTCGACGGCGAAGCCGAACCCGACTGGCCGGACTTTCACGCGCTGTTCGGAGCGATCGAGGACGGCCCGCCGGCGCCCTGGGCGCCGGCGGCGCACCCGGAATGGGCGACCGCGAGCCGGGCTGTCCAGGGCCTGCTGTCGCAATACCGGGAAGCGACAACGCACACGGGCTACGCAAGGCCCCTGAAGATCATGTCCGGCCAAGGCAGCGCAAGCGGCTTCGATGAGCCGCTACTCATCGGCATGCTGTTGCCGGACCTCTCCAAACATCGCCTGCTCGCCAAGGCAGCGCTCGCGGACGCGTGGCGGATGGAAGACGGTCGCGTATCACCCACGCGCATGGTCGAATCCTGGAAGACGGTCCTCCGAGCCGCGGGACATATGGATCAGGGCGCGACGCTCATCGAAGACCTCGTGGCCGCGGCCGAGCGGGCGCTCGTGCAGAAGACCGCCCGCTGGGCGCTTCGGCGCGGTGTGTTCACCGACGCGGAGCTCGCGGACGCACTCGACGTGTTGTCGACCTACGACGTGGACAACGGCTCGCTCGCGCCGCGGTTCCGGGGCGAACATGCGTTCGCGATGGAGACGACGCAATACATCTTCGACACCGTGGACGAAGACGGACAACCCCGGGTCAACAGAGAGCGGTTCGAAGCCGTGATGGGCTTCAGCGGCGCCGGGGCCGATCGGGCCCGGTTGCAGGCGCTGGCGGCGATGGGTCCGGCCGACGCCTACGCGAGCCTCGACGCGTTCGACGCGTTCTACGAGCAGCTCAGCGACCTCGCCGCGATCGGCTATCCAGAGGTGCGGGCGGCGGACATGACCGCGGCCACCGAGGCCTATGTGCATGCGACGCCGCTGACCGAGATGCTGTTGCCGTCGCTGAGCCGTGTATACCAGCTCGAAGCACGGTGCGAGACGTCACGACGTGCTACACAGCTAGCGTATGCCGCGCACCTCTTCAAGGCGCGGCACCGCCGTTGGCCGCGCTCCGTGGACGAAGTCGCCGCGGAATATGGACCGACCATGGGGATCGATCCGTTCACGGGCGAGTCGTTCGGCTACCGCGTCGACGACGACGGCCCGGTCATCTACTCGCTTTCGGAGAACGGCGTCGACGACGGCGGCGTGCACTCCCCACGCTGGGCGGACGACATCACGAACGACGTCGGCTCGGACGACCATGTCTTCTGGCCGCCGCAGCCGCGCTGATCCGCCGGCTTGAGACCATCAGCCCATAGCACACCCGATCAGAGCCCCAAGCGTAAGCGCGGGGTATCACCGACGCGACGCCCGTAGGGAAGGTGCCTCGCCTGCCTTCATTATCGATGTGCCGTGCGGACGACGGTTCCCCGGCGTGGATCGCACTCACGTAGCGTCCAGCCCCCGCACCGGACGTATCCCACGATCACGCACCCGTCCCCGCCGCCGCGAACGGAGATGTCGATCGATTCACCGGCGGCGTCTGCGGCGGCGGTCTTTCTTGGACATGCGACGCTTCGTGGCGGTCGTCCCGGCCTTGATGCGCGGGACGCCGCCGGTCATCGCCATCTGCGAGAATTGCGTGCTCATGCGCATGCGCTGCATGAGCGACTTGCCGGCCATCATCTTCATCATGTCGCGCATGCTGCCGAACTGCTTGACCAGGCCGCTCACGTCCTTCTGGTCACACCCCGCGCCCCGGGCGATGCGGCGCCGGCGTGACGCATCGATGATCTTCGGATTCTTGCGTTCCTTCGGCGTCATCGACAGGATCGCCGCTTCGATGCTCTGGAGCTCGCCGTCGTCCAGCTCGTCGTCCGGCAGCATGCTCGATATACCGGGCACGTGCTTGAGGAGGTCTTTCATCGACCCCATCTTCTTCATCTTCCGGAGCTGAAGCAGGAAATCGTCGAGCGTGAACTGCCCGCCGGCCATGCGCGCCTCTAGCGTCGCCGCCTCTTCCTGCGTGAATTGCGCCTGAGCCTTCTCCACGAGCGACAGCACATCACCCATGCCGAGGATCCGCCCGGCGATGCGGTCCGGGTGAAACTCCTCCAGGGCGTCGAGCTTCTCACCGACCCCGATGAACTTGATCGGCTTGCCCGTGACGTGTTTCACCGACAGCGCGGCCCCGCCGCGCGTGTCGCTGTCGAATTTCGTCAGGATGCAGCCGTCGAGCTCGAGCCGCTCGTTGAAGACCTTGGCCGTGTTCACGGCGTCCTGACCCGTCATGGCGTCGAGGACGAGGTAGATCTGATGCGGACCGGCCGTGTGCACGACCTGCGTGAGCTCCGTCATGAGCTCATCGTCGATCGCGAGCCGGCCGGCCGTGTCGAGGATCACGACGTCGCGATCGGTCTTCCGGGCGTGCACGACCGCGTTGCGACAGAGCTTGACCGGGTTCTGGTGACCGCGCTCGGCATACACCGGCACACCGACCTGCTCACCGAGCACCTCGAGCTGGTCGATCGCCGCCGGGCGCTTGAGGTCGGCCGCCACGAGCAGCGGACGCTTCGCCCGATCCAGCAGGCGCCGCGCCATCTTCGCACACGTCGTCGTCTTCCCTGAGCCCTGCAGCCCGGCCATGAGCAGAACGGTCGGGCCCGGCGTCGCGAACGGGATCCGCGGATCAACCGGCCCCATGATGTCGATGAGCTCGTCGTGAACGATCTTGACCATGAGCTCTTCGGGCTTGAGCGTCTTGATGACCTCCGCCCCGACGGCCTTTTCGTGCACCTCCTCGCAGAACGCCTTCGCGACGTCGAGGTGAACGTCGGCCTCGAGCAGGGCCGTGCGGATTTCCCGCATGACGTCGCGGACGTTGTCCTCGGTGATGCGTCCGCGGCCCTTGATGCTGCGGAAAACGTCGCCCAGCCGTTCACTCAGTGCGTCAAACATGATCAGCGGTTTTGTAGGCCGGACAATGACCCCGGTCAACCCGAACCCAGCACACGATCCGCCACCGGCTCCGCGACAACCCCGCGACGGCGACGCGCCCGCCGAGCCACGAGCGGGAGGGCGAGGCTCCCGCCGAGCCACACCCGGCCGGGCGCGTCA
>JBHHVO010000283.1:0-4468 GCA_046754365.1 Phycisphaerae bacterium
AGCCCGCCGCGCCCGTTGCACGCGTTGACGGCAATCCCCGCGTCTTCGAGCATCCGCCCGACCGGTCCGGCCCGTGCGAGGGACGCCACGCGCACACGCCACCCGCGCTGCCGCATCGCGAGCGCAACGCGATAGACGTGCAGCGGCACGCCGCCGATCTCGAGATCAGTGATGACATAGAGGATGTCCGTCGCGCGTTCGCTCAAGACGACATGGCCCGGTTCGACGGACGGCTGCTGGGCGGGCGCCGGCTACCTTCAGCGCGTGGCATGCGCGGCGCGGGGCCCAACGGCACGCTCGCCGGCCGACTCCGCACGACACCGTGCATCGCACGGTCGTACGCCGGTGACGCCGCGACGGCTGCGGCGGCGATCTGCGCCGATGCCACCGGGTTCGCGTACGCGGACGGGTCGAGGCGCATGCAACGCGCGGTCAGGGCCTGCGCGATCGCGGCCTCGATCCCGGCGGTGTCGCTGACCTCCTGCCAACCGGCCTTGCGCACCACCCGGACGCGACGGTGCTGCCACACGAGCAGCCCCCACCGCCTGGGTGTCTCGGCCAGGCGCACGAGCCCGGGCGGCGTGAGCAGGTAGTGCATGTTCGCGTGCGGTCGAAGCAGGCACGTATCGAACTTGCCGAGCGCCTGGCTCGCGTGTCGTGGCGCGTACGGTCTGCCCGATGGGAGTTGACGCGCCCGTTCGCCCAGCGCGAACGTGAATTGATGCTGGCGTCCCCGGTCGCGCACGAAATCGGCCCGCAGCGCCTTGCACTCGACAAACACGACGTGGCGACGATCCACACCGGGTTCATGCGCGAACACCGCACGCCTCGGGTTGCGTCGCCGCCGTCGCCCGGCGGCCGCGACGTCGACGACACCGACACCGGGCACGCGAACCTCCTCGGCTATCGCGGCGTAACCGGCGTCCCACAGCCAGCGACACGCCGCGCGCTTGAGTGTCTGGTGGAGTTCGGTTTCGGGCATGGCCAGATCCTCCTGCGATCGAAGCCCTACCCTACCCGATGCCGCGCCGGACGCCAGCGGGCAAGCCATCACCCGCATGACAACCATGGACGCGCGCCCGCGCCGGTACGCATGCCACGCAGCGCTGTACCCGAAACCCCGTAGCCTGGGCTAGAACTTCGCGATGTGTCGGGAGATCGTGAAGATCGGTAGCAGCAGCGCGAGCGCGATCCCGCCGACGATGACGCCCATGATGCAGATCATGAGCGGCTCGATGAGCCGTGTCGCGGACAGGATCGCGGCGCGGAGCTCGACGTCGAGGTAGTCGGCGACGCGCTGCATGACCGGTCCGACCTTGCCGGATCGCTCCCCCGCCTCGATCATCTGCACGATCGGGCGCGGCATGAGCGTGGATCGATACAGCGGCGCGCTGAGCTGTTGCCCCCGGTGCAGGTCGGCGTCCACGTCCGCCCACATCCGCTCGAAGTAACAGTTGCCCACAACCCGACGCGTGATCGCCACGCTTTCCAACACCGACACGCCGGCGTCGATAAGCGTGCCGAGGGTTTGAAGGCTCCGGGTCTGGAGCGCCTTGCGGTACATGCGACCGGTGATCGGCGCGTGGAGCATGATCCAATGTCCGACCGGCCGGCCTCGGTCGCTGCGCAGGAACAGGACCGTCCCGACGACCGCGGCGAGCGTCCCCGTCGTCCAGTACGGCCAATACGCGACCATCCAGTGACTCAACGCGATCAGGATCTTCGTCGGCGCCGGCAAGAGCGCCTCGCGCCCCTGGTACATCACGATGAACTTCGGCAGCACGTACGTCATCAGAAACATGACCGCCCCCGCCGCGATCGTCATGAGCGCGACCGGATACACCATCGCGCCGCGAATCTTGCCGACGATCTCCCGTTGCGCGGTCATGTAGGCCGCGATCCGGCTCAACGTCGGACCCAGGCGGCCCGTCATCTCCGACGCACGGATCATGTTGACGAAGAGGTTGCCGAACGCCTTCGGGTGATACGCGAGCGCCTTGGAGAACGGCTCGCCGGCCTCGACGCGCCGCCGCAGGTCCTCCAACACCCGCTTAAGCCCGCCCGCCTGCGTCTGCCGGATGATCCCATCCAGCGCCTCCGCGACGGGTACCCCGGTCTCGACCATGAGCGCCATCTGCGTCGCGAAGTACAGCACGTCGACGCGACGGATGCGCGTCCGCGTCAGCGAATCGGCGCCGGCCGCATCGGCGTCCTGCTTGCGCTGCTGCAGCCGCACCACAAACTTGCCGTCGCTGCGGAGTGCGCTCGCCGCCTCCGACTCGGTGTTGGCGACGACCTCGCCGGTGCGCTGCGTACCCGTGTCATCCCGCGCGACGTACGTAAACGTAGGCATGGATTACCCCCACGCGGTCGCGGTGCGCCGGCCCTCGGCAGTCAGCCGGTTCAGCGTCGCCTCCATGCGTGCGGCGTCGATCGCCTTGGCCAGCGCGTGTCCGCGCGTGATGCGTCCGTCCAGGACGAGGTCGATGATCGCGCGGTCGAGTGTTTGCATCCCGCGGTCCGCGCCGGTCTCGATCATGCCGCCGATGAGATGCGTCTCGCCGTCTCGGATCGCCCGCGCGATCCCGGGCGTGTTGATCAGGATCTCGACGGCCGGAACGAGCCCCGTACCGTCGGTTGTCGGAAACAGCGTTTGACACGCCACGACCCGCAACGCGCCGGCGAGTTGCACGCGAATCTGCGGCTGCTGCGCCGGATCGAAAACATCCACGATACGCTCGATGGTATGCGCCGCGTTGATCGTGTGCAGCGAGCCGAGCACCAGATGCCCCATCTCCGCGGCCGTTACCGCCGCCCGAATCGTCTCGAGGTCCCGCAGCTCGCCGATCATGATGACGTCGGGTTTCTGCCGCACGACGTGCCGCAACGCCGCATGGAAGCTCGGCGAATCCGCGCCGATCTCCCGTTGCTCGATGATCGACCGGTCGTTGCGGATCAGGTACTCGACCGGGTCCTCGAGCGTAATGATGTGGACCGACGTCTCCCGGTTGATCTCGTTGATCATCGCCGCGAGCGTCGTGCTCTTGCCCGAACCCGTACCACCGGTCACGAGCACGAGACCGCGCGGCAGGCGCGTGCAGTCGCCCAGCGCGACGGGAAGGTTCAGCGACACCAGGTCCGGGACGAGCTCCGACACGAAGCGGATCGCAGCCGCCACGCCGCCACGCTCATAATGGACGTTGACCCGGCACCGACCGAACGACGCGTCCCCCACCGCGAAATCCACATCCCGGTCGCGATCCAGCCGACCCCGGTGATCGACGTCCATCAAGCCGTCGATCAGCCCGCGCACCTGCTCCGCAGACATCGGCTCCGTGCGGAGCGGTTGCATCGTCGCGTTGATGTAGATGCTCGGCGGAGCGCCCGCCACGAGCAGCAGGTCCGACGCGCCCAGCCCGCGCGCCGTGCGCAGCAGCTCCAGCGTGGCACCATTGACATTCATACGCAGTCCCCACCCACCATGTGAAACCCCACACGCCGGCCGAACCCACCCTGCACCGGACGTCGGCGCAACCGCAACGCCCCTACAAACCCGACCGCAACCTCGTCCCGTCCGACCGCGCGGGTCCACCGGAGCCACCACACGCCCGGCCAAGCCACGTTCGCGATGCCGGTCCGCCCACGCGACCGGAATCCGTACGGTTCAGCGATCATCCCCTCGCGCGTCGCGACGCGCGGTCAGTCGCTGTACACGCGCAGCACCTCCTCAAACGTCGTTTCTCCGGCGCGGGCCTTCGCCAATCCCGATTCCGCGAGCGTCTTCATGCCGCCTTCGACCGCGCGCTCGCGGAGTTGTTCCACGGGTCCACCGGACGCGATGGCGTTGCGCAACCGGTCATCGGGTATGAAGAGCTCGAAGATCCCGACGCGTCCCCTCGTGCCGGTCCGGTTGCATTCACCGCAACCGCGCCCCCGAAACACGCGGTCGACGTCCAAGCGGTGCGCCTCGAGCGCGGCGCGCACATTCGGGGGCGCGTCCACCTCCACCCGACAGTTCGTGCAAATCTTGCGGACGAGCCGCTGCGCGAGCACGGCTTCCAGCGACGCGCTGATGAGAAACGGCTCGGCGCCGAGGTTCGTAAGCCGCGCGACGGAGCTCGCCGCGTCGTTCGTGTGCAGCGTCGACAACACGAGATGCCCCGTGAGCGCCGCCTGGATCGCGATCCGACACGTGTCGGGGTCGCGGATCTCGCCGACCATGATGACGTCCGGATCCTGACGCAACAGCGCCCGCAGCAGCTCGGGAAACGTCAACTTGATGCGTTCGTGCACCTGAAACTGGTTCACCCCGGGCAGCACGTATTCAATCGGGTCCTCGACGGTGCAGATGTTCGTCTCGTTGCAGACGATCGAACTCAGCGCCGAGTACACCGTCGTGCTCTTTCCGCTCCCGGTCGGGCCCGTGACCAGCACGATCCCGTGCGGCTTCCGCACCGCCCGCGCGAAC